>CAZRFO010000020.1:0-11248 GCA_964599515.1 uncultured Eggerthellaceae bacterium
TGAACCAAACCGTCAATACCGCCAAGGTCAACAAATGCACCAAAGTCAACAATAGAAGAAACTGTGCCCTTTAAGCGCATGCCCTTTGTGAGTTGTCCAAGGATTTCTGCGCGTTCATTTTTGCGACCTTCTTCAAGAATAACACGGCGGGACAAAACAACATTGTTGCGGTTGCGGTCCATTTCAATAACGCGTGCTTCGATTTCTGTACCAAGGTAAGAATCAAGGTCTTTAACACGGCGAAGATCAACCAAAGATGCAGGCAAGAAGCCACGAAGACCGATGTCAAGAATAAGACCGCCTTTGACAACTTCAATAACTTCACCAGTAACAAGTTCGCCAGCTTTGTATTTTTCTTCAACATTATTCCAAGCGCGTTCGTACTCTGCGCGGCGCTTAGACAATACAAGTCTGCCATCCTTGTCTTCTTTTTGAAGCACCAAAGCTTCAATGGTATCGCCCAGGCTGACGACAGACGCTGGGTCAATGTCTTTACGAATGGAAAGTTCGCGTGCTGGAATTACGCCTTCACTCTTGAACCCAATGTCAACAAGCACTTCATCATGCTCAATCTTGACTATTGTACCGTTAACCAAGTCGCCTTCATCAAAGCTGGTCAAAGTACCGTCAATCATTGCGTTCATCTGTTCATCGCTTACATCTTCAAATTCGATAACAGACGTGTTTTTAATCTCGGTCAATTGGACCCCTTTCAAACTGGGGACCCGTCGTCATGAATGCTAATCACTTACCATGTTCGCTTTTGCTAAAACAGCAGCAACTACAACATGTCTCGGGGGCCTACATTACTATCTTGTGCACCATTACACAAGTAGACGAAGTATATCACTCATTTGAGCTTTTTGATGGAACAAAAACAGGCGGCACATAAATGCCGCCTGCAATGGATGAAGTGTGTTTACTGACGCAGCGTTAACACAGCGCCAGTAACTTTCTAATGTTTCTTATTCTTTTTAGGTTGCCACTTCTGAGTTGGAGCTTGTGCTGCCTTTGCCCCTGTAGCAACTGCGGCACCTTCGCCAGCATCTTCTGCGGCAACTTCAACAGGTGCAGCTAAAGACTCTGGCATAGCAAACACAAAACGACGAACTTCTGGTCCGTATTTCTTTAGAGCCTTCGCATAAGCCTTTTCGCGAGTCTTCCACATGGAATAAAGTGGCGTTGCAATTGCGATTGATGAATATGAACCGCAAACAAGGCCAATGACCATAGCAAACGCGAAGTCTTTTAGTGTTTCGCTACCAAAGAGAAGCATGAACAAAACAGGAATGAGTGACGTAAGCGTTGTATTGATAGTACGTATGAACACCTGGTTAACAGAGCGATTTGCCATTGTCATAAACGTACACTTTGTGTCGCCCTCTTTCATGTTGTCGTTAATGCGGTGGAATACAACAACTGTGTCATAAAGCGAATAGCCCAAAATTGTAAGCAACGCTGCAATTGTATTTGGCGTAATTTCGCGTCCAACCAATGCGTAAATGCCAACCACGATGATGAGGTCGTGCAGCAAAGCAACAATTGCAATAACGCCCATCTTGTATTCAAAGCGAATACCAATATAAATAATGATGAGCAAAAGCGAAACCAAAAATGCTATTACAGATGCCTTGATAACACTTGCTCCCCAGTCAGGACCAATGGATGAATATTCAACTGTTTCTTGCGAAAGACCTAAGCTGTCTGCTACAGCAATTGCAACGCTTGATGCCTCTTGAGCATCTGTTGTAGCCAAGCGAACCAAGAAACCGTTTTCGCCATTAGTTGTTGTTGTTTGGATAGTTGCGTCATCGTAGCCTTGTTGAGCGAAAGCTTCACGCATTTCATCTGTTGTGATGTCTTCCGTTTGACTAAACGTGATTGAAGAGCCGCCAACAAATTCATTACCAAAATGCAAGCCACGAATACCAATGATAAGTGCAACTAAAACAATGCACACGCATGCGGCGCATAAGAACACTTTGCGATATCCCAAAAAGTTGATGTCGCGCTTAATGAAGCGCCCAGCAATCTTTTGAGCTGGGGTTTTGAGTTCATCTTCAAGAACTTCTTTGCCGCCAACAGCATCTACGCTATCTTTAATTCCCCAGAATTCTGGATGATTTGCAATAGATTTTGGAGCAAGCAAGCGAATAAGTGGAGCCTTGAAGAACAAAAGCATAAGGATGTCGCAAATAACGCCTAATGCAAGCGTCATACCAAAGCCCTTAACAGATGCAGATGCCAAGAAGAACAAGCACAAGGCGGATACAAGCGTCACAGAGTCTGCGTCAACGGATGTGATAATTGCATGGTGAACACCAGATTGCGATGCAGCCTTAACGGAGCGGCCCATTCGAATTTCTTCGCGGAAACGTTCAAGCGTCAAAATTGAAGAGTCTGCAGCCATACCAATTGTAAGTACGATACCAGCAACGCCAGCTAAGGACAAACTGAACTGTCCAAGCATTGAAAGCACGGCCAAGATGCCCAAGTAAATAATTGCAAACACTGCCATAGCTGCTGCAGTTAGAAGGCCTAAGCCCTTGTAGAAGAAGAGCAAGTACAACATAACCAAAACAAGACCAATTAGCGCAACAAGCACGCCAGATGCAAGAGCATCTTGACCAAGTGTTGGTCCTACAATCTGGCTTTGAGAGAAGCTAAAGCTTACTGGAAGCGAGCCGCTTTCCAAAACAGTTTGAAGTGATTGAGCCTGTTCATATGTGTAGTTGCCTGTGATAGAAACTTCACCTGATGGAATTTCGCTTTGAACTGCAGGAGCAGATTGAACAACACCATCTAAGATGATAACTATTTGGCCTTTAGTTGGAGCAAGGTCTGCTGTAGCTTCTGCAAAAGCAGCGGTGCCTTCGCTATCCAAATTCAAATTAACCGCGTAGTGAGTAGAAGTTTCTGATGCGCGACCAATGCTTACGCTAGAAATATTGCTGCCTGTAATAAGTGGAGTATATGTGCCGCTTTCTACCGTAAGCTGGTTTTCATCTTCTGATTCAACGTAGAAGTTATTGCCAAAGTCATCGCTTACAGTGCTGTATCCAGAGCCGTAGTCGCCGGATTCAATTTTTGAAACAACATCTTCATCTGTGAAAGAGTCAAGACGAGCGAATTCAAGCTTGCCAGTCTTACCAATTGTATTGAGTGCCGTTGTTGGGTCTGTTGCACCTGGAATTTGAACCAAAATTTGATTGTCGCCCTGAACAGCAACGGTAGCCTCTGAAGCACCCAACATGTTTACGCGGCTTTCAATAATGCTGCGACTTTTTTCAAGGTCTTCATCGCTGATAGCAGAACCGTCTGTATTGTTTGCAGTCAATACAACGGAAAGGCCACCTTGAATATCAAGGCCTTGATTGATTCGTTCGGTTGGAGGAGTAAAAGCAAAAATAGAAGCAATTATGGCAATTGCGGCAATGACCAAAAGCCAAACATTGCGCCTATTTGAGTTTTTATTTGTGTTGTTCTTTTTCTTTGCGTTCGCAGACGCCATTTGCGCATCTCCTTTAATCGTATACAACTGTGCGGATATTTGTATTTTTTCAAAAGTGCGTGATTTGCCGCACTATTTTCTAAGCACACGCATGCCCGCGCTTTTTTCTAAACGCCTATTTTCCCATATTTTTCGTTTTGTAGCACGAGAAGTCTTATTTATTTTCATTCTGGTATAAATATAGGCAGCCCGCAATAGCCCGCATTGACGCGTGATAAAAAAAATAAACGCGCATCGGCGGAGCTAGTTGGCGGGAGAGGTTCCGCGAGACGAGCTAAGCGGCCTTAAGCGCCGTGTGCGAGCGAGCGGGTTCTCGCAGCGCCAAATAGCCCGCCCAGGCGCGTTTAGTAATCGTTAACGGCTGGCGAATTCATCCATTCCTGGTAAAACTCTTCATATTCCCCAGCAAGCACTGCTGCTCTCGCATCACGCATGAGCTTAAGTAAGAAATGCAGGTTGTGAATGGAAAGCAAAATTCCGCCTAGCATTTCTCCTTGTTTTACAAGATGGCGAATATATGAACGTGTGTGATTTTGGCACGTTGGACAATCGCATTTTGCATCAAGAGGGCCAAAGTCGTGCGTGTATTTGGCATTTCGCATATTAAGGCGGCCTTCGCTACTAAACGCCGTGCCCATGCGGGCTGTACGCGTAGGAAGCACACAGTCAAACATGTCTACACCTTCGCGAACAGCACGAACAAGCGTTGTTGGATTTCCAACACCCATGAGGTACCTTGGCCTATCTTCTGGACACGCGCGAGCAACGTCACCTAGTGTTTCAAACATAGTTTGCGCGTCTTCGCCTACAGAATACCCACCTATACCAAAGCCACCAAAACGCCTACCACCTGCAGCAAGGCTTTCTTCTTCTATATCACGCAAACGTTTAATAGACTCAAGTCGCAAGTCAAGATGCATGCCACCCTGCACAATGCCAAAAAGCGTTTGGTCTTCCCTTTTGTGCGCGGCAAGGCAACGCTTTGCCCACATACTTGAATAGTCTACGGCTTTTGCAACAAATTCGCGCGATGCAGGATAAGGCGGGCACTGGTCAAGCTGCATAGCAATGTCGGCGCCAAGTTTTTCCTGAATTTCCATATTGATTTCCGGAGTCCAACGAATTTTTGCGCCATCGTAAATGGAATTAAACGTCACGCCATCGTCATCAAGTTTACGTGTGTCCGCCAAGCTAAAAATCTGAAATCCACCAGAGTCTGTAAGCATTGGACCGTCATAGTTCATAAATGCATGCAAGCCGCCGGCTTCCGCTATTAAATCTGCTCCAGGGCGCATTGCCAAATGGTAAGTGTTGCCAAGAACAACCTGGGCTTTCAGGTCGCGCAACTGAGAGCAGGTGATTCCTTTTACTGTTGCAGAAGTCCCAACTGGCATAAACATTGGCGTTTCAAACGTGCCGTGCGCTGTCTCAAATTTGCCAGCACGCGCATGTCCGCACTGGCCCTGAATTTCGTAGTTAAAAAGAGCCATTTCTACCTTTCAAAGTTTCTATAAAAATCTTGAGATTGTTCCCTTGACACTAAATAGCAGGTCTTTCTGTTACATCCGTGGTAGTATAAAGCACAAAATTAAAAGGAGACAAATCAAGTGACAAAAATGCTTTTACATGCGTGCTGCGGGCCGTGTTCGCTAGAGCCTTCAAGGCTTTTGCTTGATGAAGGCACTCCTTTTTCGATATTTTTTTCCAACTCGAATATTCACCCACAAGAAGAATACGAGTTGCGCCTTGCAACAATTCGTGAGTTTCAGCAATCGCAGGGCGTTGGAGTAATTGAAGGCGAATACAACAGGGCTGCTTGGGATATGCGTGTTGGTGTAATTGGCGAAAAGATTGTAAATTTACAACACGAACTTGGCCTTGATGGAGAGATTATTCCTTCGCCTAATCCTTACCCGCTACCTGTTTTACCTGATGGATTTGGCGAAATTGGCGAAGTGGCGCGTGCGGACGGCGTAGACGCGCGAGGCGATAACGGAAATTGCAAAATTACACGCGCAGCTTGGAGCCGCGAATTTGCAACAAAAGACGAAGCGCTTTCCCACCTTGCAGAACTAAGGCAAACAAGATGCCGTGCGTGCTATAGACTTCGCTTTGAAGAAACTTGCAGCTATGCCAAGGAATATGGTTTTGACGCGGTTGGAACAACGCTTTCTGTAAGCCCATACCAATACACAAATATCATTCGCGAAGAGCTTGAACGCGCGTGCAAAAATGCTGGGCTTACCTGCGCGTTTGTTGACTACAGGCCGTATTTTGAAACCAATGAGGCACGCAGCAAAGAACTTGGAATGTATAGACAAAACTATTGCGGGTGCCACTTTTCATACGATGAAGCGCAAGCGGAACGAGCGTATCGCAAGAAGGCACGAAAAGCTGCCAAAGCTGCCAAAAAAGCCGCAAAATTGGCGCAGCAGCACAAGCCATGAGTCGCAACACTGCTGCTCAATGAGCAAAAAAGCTGCAAAAACCGCGCTCACAACGCAAAGTAAAGCGCGCAATGTACAAGCACGCTTTACGCCAAAAGCACTTCGCCATAAAAGAAATGTACAAACAAAGTAAAGGAAGAACATGCTAACGTCGGATTTTGACTACGATTTGCCAGAAGAATTAATTGCTCAAGAACCTGCTCCCGTACGCGACGCGTGCAGGATGCTTGTTATGAATAGGACAACTGGTGCACTTGACGATTGCATTTTTCGCGACATTCTAAACTATGTGAATCCGGGCGATCTTTTTGTTGTAAATGAGACTCGCGTAATGCCAGCGCGTCTGCTAGGAACAAAGCGCGAAACTGGCGGAAACGCAGAGGTTTTTCTGCTAAAAGAGCACGCCATGACACAGCATGGCGAAAGTGCCGCTTTTTCAAACAAAGAAGCTACTTGGGAAGTGCTTGTACGGCCTGGCCGCCGCATGAAACCTGGTGCTGTTGTTGATTTCAAGACCGCAGATGGAAATGTTGGACTTTCTGCAGAAATTATTGACTGGGTAGAAAACGCAGGCGAAGACAACAAAGGTGTGCGCCTTGCACATCTTGAAACAACGCTTCCTTCGCTAGATGAAGCATTGCATGCAATAGGCAAAACTCCTCTTCCACCATACATCAAAAACTACACATGAGACATGGAACTTTACCAAACTGTGTACTCTCGCAGAGAAGCTTCTGCGGCGGCTCCAACAGCCGGTTTGCATTTCACGGAAGAATTGATTGCGGCAATTCGCGCTAAAGGGGCAAATTGGAAAACAGTTGAACTTGAAGTTGGACTTGGCACCTTTAGAACAGTTGACGAAGACGACCCAGAAAAGCACCAAATTCATACCGAATATTACAGCGTGTCGCAAGACACCATTGACGCCATCAATGAAACGCACGCAAACGGTGGACGCGTAATAGCAGTTGGGACCACAAGCGTTCGCAGTTTAGAGAGTGCTTGGGACAGTGAACTTGATAAATTGCGCCCGCGAGACCACGAAGCAACAAGCCTGTACATTTTGCCTGGGTATCATTTCAACGTCGTAGATGCACTAGTCACAAACTTTCATGTACCAAAAAGCACCCTGATGATGCTTGTTTCTGCTTTTTCAACGCGCGAAAACATCATGAATGCATACAAACATGCAATACAAGAAAAGTACAGGCTGCTTTCATTTGGCGATGCCATGTTTATTCATTAGACTGCGACCTGCGTCAACGCCCAAAATCGGACACACATTTTGTCCTATAGCTCTTGATCTGCGTCAACGTCCAAAATCGGACACACATTTTGTCCTATAGCTCAAATTAGATGGCGCCCCGCATTCAACCTTGCAATTAAAAAAAGCGAAGGACCCAAATGAGCCCTTCGCTGGTAGAGTTTAGTGTTAACGAACTTTAGAGCTTTACAACATTGCTTGCTTGAAGTTTGCCGTTTTGACCAGTAGTAACGTCAAAAGAAACAGCTTGTCCTTCATCGAGCGTCTTGTAGCCATCCATCTTGATTTCAGAAAAATGAACGAACAAATCTTCTCCATCTTTCTGAGAGATGAATCCGTAACCCTTTTCAGGATTAAACCACTTTACAGTACCTTCTGCCATCTTGTTCCTCTTTCCTCTTCCTGCTATGAGGAAGATAGTGCTTTACGCCAAAACTGACGTACCCCCCATCCACGCGGGATATGCAAACTATACGCCATTTTGCAGTTGTATGAGCAGAGAATTTAGCATTTTATTTCTCGTAATAGCAAATCAACTATTCTATTTCAAAGATAATAGAGTTATTCAAAATTGACGGAGCATATGATTGGCAAAAACTGAAAGCAGAAGCTGTGGAATTTAGCAACGCGATTGATGCTGTTTGCGCATTCATCGCATTAAAAAGCAGCGTTGACTTGCTTGCTATTCCTCTTCTTCTGGAATTTCTACATCTTCTTCGCACAGCCCATAAGCCTCAAATAAAGCAATGCCTTGTGCTTTGCGAAGTTGTGCAAGTTCACTGCTTCCGGACGTGTCAAGATAGTCAGCTTCTTGCAAGAGGCTATGGGCCACATAACCAATTATTTTAGGGTCAACGCCAGAAATCTGAAGCACGCTTGCCATAGATTCTGGAGTAAGCGAAAGAAGAGCAGCTCCGTCCATATCAACGGCTTGCTCTATTGCAGCTTCTAGCAAATCTGCTGCCGCTTGAGGGTCACGTTTCTTTAAAGCTAATTCCCTACTTTGAAAAATGGCTTGTATAAATTGCGTTATCAATTGCACTAAATAATCTCGTTGCAACATTACTTTTTCCTTCTTATGTTTCTGAGTTTTCTAACTCCGCAGTACCTTCACCACAATCTTACTTGATATCTGCTGGAGGCGTAAGACCAAGATGCTCGTATGCGCGCGCTGTTGCTTGGCGCCCCTTTGGAGTACGCATGATTAAACCCTGCTGAAGCAAATACGGCTCATACATGTCTTCCAAAGTGCCAGGATCTTCTGAAAGCGCGGATGCAAGCGTAGACAAACCTACAGGCTTTCCAGCAAAACGTACAGTCAAAAACTCCAATATGCGATTATCCACGGCGTCAAGACCCAAGGAGTCAACCTCAAAAAATGAAAGGGCTTCTGCCGCCGATTCTTTATCTATGATACCGCCAGATTTCACCTGGACCCAGTCGCGCACGCGTTTGAGCAGCCTATTTGCCAAACGTGGAGTCCCACGGCTTCTGCGCGCAATCTCATACGCTCCAGATTCTGTGATTTCAACATCCAACAGCGCAGCGGATCGCAAGACAATATCACAAAGTTCTTCTGGCGTGTAGTAAGACAAATGAAATGCCATGCCAAAGCGGTCTCGCAAAGGGCCAGCCAACAAGCCTGAACGTGTTGTTGCGCCAATCAGCGTAAAGCGCGGCAAATCCAAGCGAATAGAGCGCGCCGCAGGACCCTTCCCTACGATGATGTCAAGCGCATAATCTTCAAGCGCCGGGTACAACACCTCTTCAACCATCTTGTTAAGGCGGTGAATTTCGTCAATGAACAAAACATCGCCCTCTTCAAGATTTGTTAGCAACGCCGCCAAATCTCCAGTTCGCGCGATTGCGGGGCCGCTTGTCGTGCGCAAGTTAGCACCCATTTCGTTTGCAACAACGGCAGCAAGCGTTGTTTTGCCCAAACCAGGAGGGCCTGCAAATAAAATGTGATCTACTGGGTCATTGCGCTTTTTTGCGGCCTCTATTAGAACAGAAAGTGCATCTTTAACATGAGTTTGTCCAAGATAGTCACGCAAATACTTTGGACGAAGGCTCCTGTCAAAAACTATGTCATCTTCTTGCAGTTCTGCTGAAAGAGAACGATTAGATGATGCCGTTTTACCTGCAGCAGCAAACTTATCTAGCGAACTAGCAGATTCGTAAACAAGTCCTTCTATTTCTGTATCGTAAGCCATCTTTCTCCTGCTTTAATAACTTGCATTTTTATCTACAATTTGTGTTGTGTTTTCCACGGCACGCAAAATACACAATTTCTTTCTACGGCACGCAAAGTGCGCATCTTCTCTCTACAACAATGGCAATTGCAACTTTCTTTTTGCGGCGTGCGCACAGCGCACAAGTGCAACTTTCTTCCTAAAGCCCGCACAAGTGCAACTATCTTTCTACAACGAGCCCAAACGCTTCAAGGCATATTGTAATAGCACTTGCTCGTTTGCGCCTTCTGGAGCATCCTTTAATGCAAGCGATGCTTCCGCAGAAGTAAATCCCATAGAAAGCAACGCATCTGCAACACTGCCCTGCACATTTGAACTTTGTGTTGCATCGTCTCCAAACGGAAGCGTCTCAGTGGAATCAAGTTCAAACGACCCCTTCAATTCCAAAATTATGCGCTGAGCAGTCTTTTTTCCAACGCCAGGAATTTTGGAGACTTTTGATACGTCTTGTGCAGCAATGGCTGCCGCTAAATCGTTCGGAGAAAAATACGAAAGCGCAGAAAGAGCAACTTTTGGACCTATGCCCGATACGCCTATCAGCTTTTCGAATAATGCTTTTTCATTTTCGCTCATAAAGCCAAAAAGCGCCATTGCGTCTTCTCTTACCTGCAAATAAGTAAGTACTGTAACGGGAATTTCCGGCTCTGGGAGTTTGGATAAACTTGCATAGGACATGAAAACTTCAAAACCAACGCCGTTTACGTCTATGTAGGCTGAAGTATCTGTTTTTCCAGTTACATATCCTCTTAAAAAGGCAATCATGTATTCCTACTTTCCTGCTAACTGCGCATTACAAATTGTTGCGCCGTGGCTGAATGTTCTCAATATTTCGTGGCGCTTATTGCCCATATTATGCGTGTGCGCCGCATTTGCTCTAGTCTTAAGCAAGTAAGCATAACCAACGCTTTCCTATTTTCCTGTATAAAGTGGCGAATCGTGCGTGACATAACAAATTGCAGCAGCAAGCGCGTCTGCTGCATGGTCCGGCTTAGGCACATTTTCCAGGTTGAGCAATTGCGCTACCATGTATTGCACTTGCTCTTTTTCCGCAGTTCCAGTACCTACAACAGACATCTTGATTTGCCTTGGCGTAAATTCTCCTACTTTAACTTCGCCTTGCGCGCATGCAACTAAAGCAGCACCGCGCGCTTGCCCAGTAGCAAACGCTGCTGTTATGTTTTGTCCAAACCAGACAGTTTCAATTCCAACAGCTTCTGGTTTAAACCTTGCAATCACAGCTCCTATTTGCTGGTTGATTTTAAGCAGACGAGCCTCTAGCGGCATTTCCGTATCAGGCGAAACGCAGCCATACGCTATGCACTCAAGTTTTGAGCCAACTTGAGAAATTATTCCCCAGCCCGTATTTGCAAGGCCAGGGTCTATGCCCATAACTAAACGCTGCATCTACAAACCTTCCAAGCAAGATGCCAAAACAAACACTCCAAGCGCACATCTAGCCGCATTTGTATCACCACATAACACGCGGCCACGTCCAAACACAGCAACTACAATACGCACAAGCTTTTCAACAAGCAATACAAAATTTGCGTGCGTAAATAACAGAGCTAAATAATAGCATTGTAAATCTGTTGCACGCAGAAGCTACTATCTTAAAACACAAATATCAAACATTTGTTCGCATATTGTAGCGCATCTTTTTATCGTTGCAAGCTAGTACTTGGGTTTGCGGAATTTAACGCAAGATACGATTCCGCAAAGTACGATTTCACAAAGTACGATTCGCGCAGCTTTTAAGTTAAAGCGCGAAAACAAC
>CAZRFO010000021.1:0-10971 GCA_964599515.1 uncultured Eggerthellaceae bacterium
AATTATTTAATAGATATAGAAACACTTGAACCAAGCCAAATAGTTTCTGGTATTGGTACTATTTCTTTTTCGCATAACCTGCGACGATTGTTTCCAATAAATGTTCCATTAGTGGAATTAATTTCGCGAACCTCAACAGTGTGCTGTGCGTGATTTAGTCGAATTGCGCAATGTTTGCGCGAAACTGTCATATAACCATCAAAGGCATGTTTGATTTCGTAGTTGTCGCTCTCGCGTCCAATGATGTACTCCTTACCATCTTCAAGTTTGAGTTGAACTCCTCTAGGCAAAACAAGAAATGCAGATAATTCCACACCACCATTGCAAAGCATAGATTCATCTTTACGTGCCGTTTCACTTTGGGCTTTTGGTAAAATTTCTCCGCACTGCTGGCATTCCTGCCCAGGAACACCTTTCATACCACAGTTGCCACAAGCTACCAAATTGCTACTTTGCAAACTTTGCATATCATTTTCTACATGAGCCAATCTTTGTTGGCCAAACGAATTACCAGCAATTGGCGAATTGCCATTAGAGCAAGAATCTTTTCCTTCATTTTCGCCACTTTCTTGAGCGGATGAAACCACATTTTCATCTTCGCCAAAAGCCTCATACTCACTTGGTTCTGGCTCTCGTGGAATCCAACTCATACAATTCGTGCAGTAACCATTGTTGCTTGTCGTCCCGCAAGAAGGACAAATTAATTCTGCCATGATGTTTCCTTAAATACTATGCCTCGCTCTTTTAGTTGTTGTTGAATCATAGAAAGGTCTCCATTGTTTGGAATTCCAACTATATAAACATCGCTTCCTTTTATATCAAACTGTATTGGCTGTTCACTTTTGTTTAAATATGTCTGAAAGTCAGCCTTAACTAGCTCATTTAAATAGACTAGTTTCTGATTGCTGCTGGCAATTAAACAATTGACCTTTGGTCTATCTTTCATATAAGAGCCACAAACCAACACATCAACAATGCTGTCCAGCAATGGAAATTTATTTCTAATATATCCTTGTGAAAACCCAGTAAACACAAGTATGGAAAAATTAGATTGGGACTTTGCATCATCGCTTTTATCGCAGAGATTATTCTTTAATATTTCAAGCAGACAGATAAGCGCATCAGCTTGTTCAAATGGTTCTCCACCCGTTATAGATATTCCATCTAAATGTTCTGTTTTAACAATTCTGGCAATTCTTGCTGCAAGGTATTCAACATTTAAAGTTTTCCCTGCGTTACAATCCCATGTATCAATAGAATCGCACCCAGGGCAATGTCTTGAACAGCCCTGAAGCCAAACTACAATTCTTCTACCTGGCCCAAGCGATGTTACTGGATGTGAAATTCTGTTTACCTGGATATTCACAGTATTACCCTAACCTTAAAGATGGGCGTTCAAGATTGTCTGTGTAAATTTCTTCAACAAGAATTTTCTGACTGGGGTCTACATCAAATAACAACCTGCCAAGAGGGTTCACCAGGTGCTCTTCAAGACATGTTGTAATTCCGCGGCCTCCATTTGCTAATACTTCAGGCTGTGTACACAAGCTCATAATGGTATTGCGTGCACTCTGTGACAGTTCAACAGAGTTCCCAACACGAATGCGCACATTGCTCAATATTATTTCAATGAAGTTTTTAACAAGATTTTGCGCAACTTCACCGTGCATAGGATGAAACACAACGATGTTATCTCCCAAACGACCAAGCAACTCAGGACGACCAAGGTCTTCTCTAAAGTGCTTCTCGACAGCGCTTTTAACAATTTGATCATATTGGCTTGATTCATCAGGATTATCCATATCAAGGTTTGCCAAGCTTTTATTTGCAGTAATAATTCCCTGATTGGATGTGAAAATAATTAAACACTCAGAGAAAGAAACTGTTCTGCCAGAACCATCCGTTAATCTACCGTCGGATAAAATCTGCAAAAATAAGTCGTTTACTTGCCTACCAGCTTTATCCATTTCGTCGAAAAGAATAATGGAATGAGGACGCTCCTGAACAGCATTTGTTAATTCGCCACCTGCGCCAAATCCAACATAGCTAGGAGGTGCCCCAACAAGCCTAATTTTTGCATGTTCGTCCTGAAACTCAGACATATCAAATCTAATTAGGGCTTGCTCATCGGCAAAAACAAGCTCTGCAATAGCCTTAGCCATTTCAGTCTTGCCAACACCAGTTGGACCAGCAAAGTACAAAACACCTCGTGGTTGTGAGGTTTTTTTGCGAGCATGTGCCCCTGTAAGCCCAAGCGCAGACCTCTTTAGAATATCTAAAACCCTGCGCACTGCAGCATCTTGCCCTTGAACTCTTCTTTTTAGTATTTCTTCGCCAGTTGCCAATGCTTCACGCAAACGTGGGCTTTGCCACGGGTTTTCAGACAAGCCTTCTCTGTAAGTTCTAACTGATTTTTCAATTTCTGTAAGTTTATTTCCATTACTTTGAGCTAGCCTTGTAGTCTCAAACATCCCACGAAGAGAAAACCCTTCAGTTGCATCTGCAAATCTTTTGCAAGCGTCGTTGAACTCTTTTTCTTCCACTTCATGTTTCAGCAGTAGCTTTGCCATTTGTTCACGTGTATCTATATCGGGAAACGGCACAGGAATAGTGCGCACACCATCACCGTTCGAAAGCCAAACTGGCAAGTCATCTGGTTTATCTATAAGCCAGATAATAGGATGGCGAATAAAGCCTTCCCGCGCATTGCATTGAAACCTTACGGGCTTTTTGTTGTAGAGTGCATGTGCATTAGCAATTGACAAACAAGCAAGCATGGCTTGTCGAAGTGTTGGATCTTGAGCTTGGTTTTGTTCTCTCATTTGTGATGTATAGTCTATAACGAGCGCCATATTCATCGATTTTTCCAACGCAACTGCTTCTTCGATTGCATCAACACCAGAATAAACGTTGTCAAGCCCATACGGATTAGTTTGTAATTGTGCAGCCCTGTCAGATGCAGATTGCATCAAATCAGACACTACTGCACCACCAATAGCAGATTCAAGAATTTTCCGAACATCACGATCCTGATATTTTTGATTTAGCACGTCAATACGCAAACCACGTATAGGATCAAACTGCAATAACACATCAAAGCCAGACTCTTTAAAAATATGATGTAACGCCATATACGTGGTGTCTGGCATAAGCACACCATCCACCTGAATAGGTTGCAAATCATGCACCTGTCCATGCAAAACAAACACAGCAGCTATAGGAATTGAAGCGTACACAGTTCTCATCCACAATGGCGTTTCCTTCGCTTCAGCTTTAAGCCAAGCTGGATTGCGTTTCTGCTCATTAGTTTCCGTTTCAAACCTTGATCGATTTTGTGTGTTTGCTTCGTCTTCAAAACCGTTTTCGCTAGCCATTTATACATGCCTCCTTTGATTTGCAACCGCAGAACGCCTACGCCTTCGCGCTTGGTCAATTTGCTTTTTGTGCTCAGCTCCTATTTTGTCTAGTGGATGTTCTCCTGGTTTTTCTTCACGCGTGAGAACGGTTTCTATGCCATATTCGCGCAAACCAGCCGTCATATCGTGATAGTCCGAACACATTTTCTCTTCTGCGCGTTTGTCTTGTTCAGGCGTTGTGTCATCGCATGAAACAATCCGCGAAAAAATACTTGGTGTTTTATTGCTAACTTGTACACGAAGCATGTAGTCACCAGAAGGGTCTTTTTGCGCATACACAACGTTGCCAAATTCTGTTTGCGTAAACCCTTCTCCACAGTCATATCCCAAACCAAGCAAAACTTCTTGAATAGCTTCACGAACATACAGTTCATCTTGTTCTTTTTTCTCCTTAGCAAGGAGTTCTTCGACTTTTTTACGTATGTAAGACACATCATTTTGCGTACTTGCAGCTTTCGCAAAAACGCGAAGTTCATCTGCTTCTTTTGTTGCGATGTGACTTATTTTTGAAATTTCATCCGCAGCATCATGTCTTCTATGCTGCGTTTTCTTAATGTTTCTCACTCGTGTGCTCAGTTGTATTAGTTTTTCATCAAAATCGTCATCATGCTCATCATTGAGCAATTGTGATGCTTCTAAAACAAACGACTCGCGAATGTCTTTATCTTCAATTTCACTAATACACTTTGCAAGTTTGTCTAACTTATCCATTCGTCGCGCAAGTTGTATATCTGATACACGTGATTTCTCTTTTGCAGAAAGATCGACGTTACTTAAATCAAGTTTCTTTGTAGCGTTATAGGAAAGCAGGGCTGCATCCCTTGCGCGGGCATATTCAGCTTCTTCAAGCTTTTCTAACAGATCATTTTCCCAAGCTTGCAAATCTTTTATGCTTGTAATATTTGGACGTATCACTTCATAGTTTTTTGGATTGCTTGTATGTTCACCAAGTTCTTTTATTTGTTGGACAATAATTGCACATTTCGATTCAACTTCTCGCTGAATACGAATGGAAATATTTGCCTGAGTTAGCGCGCTTTGTAGTGCATTCTGCCACGAAGTAAGGTTACCAATTTCCCCACCGTTAGCGCATGGAATATCAACCATATCATCATGCAGTAGCTGTTCATTAATATTTCCTACTTGAGCCTGTAAATGTTCGCATACACCCTTTAGTCTATTTATCTCTCTTCTTCTACGTTCCTCTGGTGATTCTACGTTATAGCTACTTCCTTTAGGACCACTCATATCAAACCACTCCTTTGCGTACGCGTTGGATGTATGTTCTGTTCCGCAATATCTGTTTAGGTAAGACGTTTTCTATACATGCCCTAGCAATGCCAATCATGCATTCTTTCAATGTCTCTTTATCCGCTTTGAAAAATTTAATTTGTGGCAAATGATTAGCAAAATCGTTATTTTCTTTGCTAGAAACAAAAAGAACACTAGGTAGATACATATCCGTTTTAGAGGCATTTACTTCAGAGATATATGTATCTATATCTCTGTAATCATTTGGTTCATTGCTGGTTTGATTGTCGGATACGATAATCAGAAGTGGCTTTTCATGCACTATACCAATGCAATCGAAATATATTGTTCTATCTACAAGCACTTTTAACGTTTGCGCAACAGCAAAAGGAAGATTCCAATTTCCACCACTACGTAAATCGTCTAACCTTAAAGCGCGAGCCCGTTCATGTTCGTTAAGCATTACAAATTTAGCGTATGACTCGTATGCGCTAATTTCTACAAATTCGTTAATTTCATCATATTTAGCTATGTATCTAAAGAAAGTATTGACGGCGTTTTCCAAAATTTCTGGCAAGAACTCACCCATATCGCCACTAGAATCTATGATTAGGCATATGGAAAGCATCGGGTTTGTTTGTACAATAATTTTGTCATGTATGTCGCGTTGACACGTTTCCATTAAAATGCACCGCCTATCAACGCCGCTATCAATACGGTTAATACGGGAAGCAGAATAACGAACAAAGCATAGTGATGCGGTTTATATCCAACGTTGCCTCGCAACTTTCCCATTCCAAAAGAAAGAAACAAGGCACTCAAAACAGTTGCAACAAACAGAGTCTGTGCGGTTAAATAAACAGTTTTATATGCAAGCGCGTATGAAATTACGCATAAACAAAATCCCAACGAAAAAAGACATGTCGTTCTGTGAAAAACACGAGGAACGGACATATTTTCCGAAACTGAAAGATTTGTAAAAAGAGCACTTGCAATTTCGTTTCTTTGATCAGGCTCTGTTTCTACGTCGCGCGTTGCTCTATGTAATGCTCTACGAATTGCTCTAATAGTGGCAACACAAGATTCCGCAAAACGACTTATCCGCGCTTGTGCGCCAGCAGCTTTTCTGTCAAGCATTTGGTACCATTCCATCGCAGATGGAAGCGGAAATGCAGAACTATTAGGTGCAAAACAGCGGTCATAAATATTTCCAGCGCCACCGAATCTGCGCCAAAAATACCTGTAATATGGAATATGAAATATACGAATATTTCTTCGCAAGCCGGAAATAAATTTAATCTCTCTTGCGTTAGACCACTTCTCGTTATATATAGTTGACAATGGTTGTTTGCCGTTGTGCAGTAGTGAAAATATGATGGTGCCCAATGAAAGCAAATCCGAATCTAACGAATTTACGTTCTCTGAATGTTCATCACGAATAAATTTAGCATCTGTGCTTGTTTTCAAAAAAACATGGCAAGACTCTATATTGACCAACACGGAACCAGTGTTCAAATTACAAAAACAAAGCCCCTGTTGATGAAACATTTCGAGTGCGATACATAAATTTTTAGCAATGCAGATTTTTTTATCATAAGAAAGCTCACTATTTTGAAAATTCCAAGAAGATAAAGATTTGGCGGAATCTATTACATTAACTATGTATCCAACCACAAGCCCGTAATCATTGACAACAATATCTATAAACCAGGCAAAATGTGGTTGTGCTCGCAAATCAATGCGATGTTGCACCATACGCGCAAGTTTATGTTGCAGACGCATAGGCACAATTTCTTTATATATTAGAACACGAACTGCATTCCATCCTTTTATTGAATATGCCTTTTGACCCCGTTTATCTGCTAATATATCACGCTTAAGATCTACTTCCAGGCCAGCAGGATGCATGCTCGTGCCATCGAGCGCAGTAAGTGTGTTTCTATTTTTTTGGAGCCACGGCACGGGAAATCCTAGTCCGCATCCTAGTAATCAATGAAGTATCTTCTTCAGCTTCAGAATCATCTACATCTTCAAGTAAAATTTCGTCGGCTGTTAGTGGCTGCTTCTGCGAAGGATCCGATGACTCGTTTTTTAATTCAGATACCTCTATTTCCGGTTTATCAATTTCTTCAGATTGTGGTGTATCTTGGTTTGATAGTCCTAATTCCTCTAATTGATTTTCAACATCTTCTTTTCGGGTTTCAACATCAGCCTTAACTGTAGAAATTCTGTCGTCGTATATATTGTTCAATTTTTCAGAAGCTTCACTTACTTCTTCCATTGCAGTTGCTTGTTGCTCTTGCAGCGATCGATGCGCCATTTCAGTACGCGCTTTTGACAAATTCAGTTCAGCCATTTTAGCTGCTACATGAGCTGTTTGAAGTTCTAGTTTTTTAGCTTCAGCTTGCGCCTCCATACAACGTAATTCATCCTTTGCAATACGCGCTTTGTATGAAGCCTGTTTTCGCGCTGTGCGTAACTCGTCTCCCCGTTCTCTAATTTGTTCGCTTGCTTCCTTATCTTCTTTTCTGGATTCTTCCCTATTTTGTCTTGCTGTTATTTTATTAATCTCCTTCATATTTTTAAGAAGACGTTTATTTTCTTTTTTAGTTCTACGAATTTCTTGTTTTTCTTGGCGCTTTTTATAATTATTTATGTCACGCTCATCCTTTATAAATTTCGCATTTTCCCTAATTTCTTCTTCTCGTTTGCTTCGCGCTTCATAAACTGCGTTATATGCAGCTTCATTTGCTTCTTTAACATCAAGCACACGTTTTGCTATAACTTCATTTCTTTCAAGCTGTATATTTGCCATCACGCGCATTTCGCTCAAATATTGCTCGACAAGTGGCATTGCCGCTGCATCATATACTCCACTATGGTATTTATCTTCAAGCTTAGACATTGTTTCTTGCAGCATACCCGTAAGCGCACCGGGTTCCGAATGGTTTGCCTTCAAATCAGCACTTTCAAATGCCGTTGCGGCAATAAGGTCCTTTAATCCTATGCTTTCAAGAAGTGGCGAGCCTTGTGCTCCTTTCGCCCCAAATTCAAGATTACGCAATTTAAATCCAGATGGTGCTTTGCCTATACGCGTTGCATCATTCATCCATTCCGGATAAACTGCTTCTTTTTCTACAGGAGTTTCATCTTCGCTTCTTTTGGTTTTTCTAAAGTCCATAAGCCATCGTTGCTTCCATATTAATCATTGCTATCGTCAACGGTTTCACTAATATATGCACCAAAAAGTTTTTTGTGTTCAGCCCTTGGTCTATCGCTTAAAGATGAATCGCTGATCATGTCTGCATTTATTTTCAAATAACTTGATGCACCATATGCATATGCAGATAGTCTCCAAAGAAAATCTGCCCTAACTAGCTGTTCTCGGCTACTGGCCAATTCACATGCTTTTTGCAATGCATACCTGTATGGAACGCTCTCTGATTCAGCAGCAGCAAGTTGTGACTCTAACGATTCGCTTTTCTGTTCATACAAATCTAAAAATGGCTTTTCGCGATTTTGCTGACGCCTTGCGGACAAATGTTCACTCACAACAGCATCTCCATCGTATTTACGCGCGCGAAGAAAACTGAGTGCTTCGTCTCTTTGTGTTCTTGCTTCTTTTAACTCCCTGTTAAGTTCATCAATTCTTATGTTTGAACGCTTAATGCATTCCAGTGCATCAAATGAATTCTTATTACATTCTGCCCATTCAAGCTCTATACGTTGATTTGCAAATTGAGTAAGCGATTCGCAATACGGGGAATATATTTCTCCATATTCGTCTATAGAAACAAGACCGTGGCGAGCATCATGCTTGCCCTTACGATACAAGGAAATGCGTTCAAATATTGATAAGCCTGTTGGCCAGGACATCGCTTGGGACACTCCTGCCCTGTCTATTACATAATCTTCAGAGCCAGATAGTTTTTCTCTTTTTTTGACAATTGCCATAGTTATATCAACTACTCGAATTCAAATTGAACGCAGCGGTTCTGCTGATCTATCTCTGCACTTCCTTCACCATACGGGCCCCAACCGCCACCTACGGTAGTTATGCTATCTTCAGGGCATCCCATTTCAACAAGGACGCTTTTTATAGCTTCAGCGCGCTGAAGAGATAGACTTTCGCAACCAGATGAAGTACTGTAGTGTGCCGTGTATCCAGTAATAGTAACGTTTAGTTTTCCTGACTTTAGCGAATTCGCAATTGCTATTATTTCTTCGTTATTGCTTGGATTTGCTCCATTAAGAAAAGTTGCCTGGTCAGGATTAAATAAAACTTCAGCAGAAATTTCTACCATATCACCTGCACCGTATTCTGGTTTTTCTGGCAGCGTGACTAATGACACTGAAGGCAAATCTACATTAGATTCACCATCGCTATTTACAAGTGAATTATCTTCTGTGTTTTGGTCTACGAACTCAACACTACCCACACCTGCAGCTTCAAATAGTGTTGTATAAAAATTTTTTAGACTATCTTGAAACTCTTCACTTGGAAATTCGCTTTGCGGCTCTCCAACTCTATCAAAGCCTATCCAGATAATCTTAGTAATGTTGTCGAGCTTTGGAAGTTGTCCTGATTCTTCAATCCATGATTCATAATCATTTAAATCTATACTGCTTGGAATATTTGTCGCAAAATCAACGACACCAGTTGTAGAAAGCCCAGTTCCAACAATTACGACAACATTGTCTATCGTTTCATCTTCCGCTTGGTTAAGACATCTAGAGGCCTCTTTTACTGAAGCCATAATATCAACTTCTGCCTCTTTCGCCATTATCTCTTTCAGCATGCCCATTTTTTCTGTAACAAATTTATCATTTTCCCTATTTATGTTTGTTGTATTGTTATGTTCAGTAATTGTTTGTTCGCTATAGGTAACAGCAGGTTCCCCATCAAGTCGAACAAAACCCAAATATCCATTAGCTTCTTTTGTGCCACGAACGTATTGCTCTACACCGCTTAGTCTTGCAAGCGAATTTGCGTGGTTAGAATAAACAATTACACAATTCATTGGTCCAGCAGATGTTTCGGAATACAAAACGGAACTAGACTCCGACTCTTCA
Source organism: uncultured Eggerthellaceae bacterium (assembly GCA_964599515.1). Taxonomy (GTDB): domain Bacteria; phylum Actinomycetota; class Coriobacteriia; order Coriobacteriales; family Eggerthellaceae; genus CAKUOV01. The sequence continues at coordinate 9,741 of CAZRFO010000021.1, forward strand.
ACCGGTTTATTGCAACTAACCAAAACAACAGCAACACAGCAAAGAGCTGTGATAATAAAAATAGCTCGACTTAACTTTTTCATATCTACGACCTTTCCCCGTTAAAGTAATCATTGGTTATCAAACGCTTCGCTTCTAGAAATTCATATGCATCAGCCGGATCTACTACTCCATTTAACTGCGATGCCAAGTCTCCCAACTTAAATGCAGACTCAACAGCACGCTTATCTAATTGGCGCTCTTGTTCTTCGTAGCTGCGCTCTCTTTCAATATTGTTGGAATACTCAAAAAACACCTTTTTATACAAGGAACGATCAGCAGGTAATGCCGCAACACTTTCCCTATACACAGACTCTGTAATTGCATCACCGCTGTAGTATGAATAAAGTGCGCCGATAAAAGCACTGAGTGTCATAACAAGTGTCATTACAAAAACTTTTGAAACTTCAACAAAGAATTCATTCATTGTCAAATAAACAAAGAAGCTATTTAAAACAGCGCCTACGCTCACTTCTAGTTCTGCAGAAAGCCTAAAAACGGTAAGAAAAACCAACGCAACAAGCAATACAAAAGTTGAAAGGATAGCTACAGCAAAACTAGATCCATTTTTAAATGCCTTATATTCTCTAAGTTTTTTCCCAATTACGTAGCCAATAAACAAATACAAAACAACTAACGTTGCAGCAACTACCCAACTATATAGGCTCAAAAAAGAACCCGCTGCGTTGTCAAACGCTATGTCAACTGTATCGTGAAGAAAATACAGGTCAGCGAAAAATCCCAGAATTGTAGCTAGCAACAATATTTTTGCCCACGAATTTCCTCGTTTTGAAGCTTTATGCATATCGGCTAGATATGTATCGCCAGGAAACGCCTGTCCATCTTTGTTACGAAATAAATCCCTCAGCATTTTTTGTTGTTAAACCTCCATGCAAACGCATAACGCGTTATTTAATTCGCATTTTATTTTTCGAAAATACATGTCTGTTTAATAATACACATGCTAAGAGCTGCGCCGAACAACCAATGCTGTTCTAAATTGTTTTGCTCGGAACATCCCAAAAAGTAGAGGTTTTGAATATTCGTGTATAATTGCTTTGTCGAATTTCAAGTCTGTATGAACTTTTCAAAAAAGTGGACGCAAAGAACATATTCAAAACCTCTACCTTTTGATTGCAACCACGAATAATATATTTTTGATATGTATTTAGAAATTTCCTAAATAGCGTTG
>CAZRFO010000022.1:0-10777 GCA_964599515.1 uncultured Eggerthellaceae bacterium
CTTGTAGCATTTGAAATTACTTTGCCGCTGGCACGCCGGGTACCCCAGGAGCGCTCGGCGCTTTTGACACGCTTGGAGCACCAGGTACACCCGGTATACCGGGAGCTTTTGGTGTACCGGGAACTCCAGGTGCGCCAGGAACACCAGGTGCCCCGGGTACTCCAGGAGCCCCAGGTGCACCAGGCATACCGGGAGCGCCGGGTGCACCTGGCATGCCAGCGGCGGTTGGGAGCTCTGCGCCGCACTCGGGGCACACTTGGTCAAATGTGGCGTAATTGAATCCGCATTTTGGGCACTTCAAATCTGCGCTTGCGTCGGGTGGTCTAAAACACATGTTTATCCTCTTTCTTTTACGCCTTTAAAGAAAGGCTCTATCTAAAACGCGTGTTTACAATAGTTGTTTTGGAAGTTTCTTCCAATTGGACATGTGTACTAAAAATGCATAACTTGCAGATTAAAAAGACTATTTCCATCTAATACTTATGGGCTAATGTCATATAGTTATCGCTGGTAAGAATGTATTTTTCCTTCAAGGTCAATAAAAAAGGCAGCAATGATTTCTGGTTGTGCTTTACAGAAGAACAAACCATCATTTATTCCTAATGCCAGTGCTGTTGTTGAAAAACCTTCGGCATCAAGAGATTTTTCGCAAACAATACTTGCACTTATTATGTTGCTCTTTACAGGGTATCCTGTTCTTGGATTTAAAATATGATGGTACAGCACACCGCTCTTTTCAAAGCAACGTTGGTACGTTCCGCTGGTAACAACGGATACTTTGTCGCTGCTTATTAAAATTTCTTCCTCAGAAAAGGCGACAGGATTTTTAATTCTTATAACCCAAGGTTTGTTTTGAGAGTTATGCCCATGGGCTAAAACATTTCCGCCGAGATTAATAAGATAGTTCGAAAAACCAGCCTTTTGAAGATATGTTCCCAGCTCGTCTGCAATCCATCCTTTTGCTATTCCACCTAAATCAAGTGATGTGTGGGGGTCGCAAAGTTTAGTAAACCACTTATTTTCTTCTGAAAAAACTTGTACCTGGCGCCAATTAATGTGGCAAATTGCCTTCTTCAATTCTTGTGAGGTGGGCGAGATATTCTGCTTGAAATCCCACAATGACGTTATACAGCCAGCTGTAATATCAAACAGACCTTTGCTTTTTTCGCAATAAGGAAGGGCGGAAGTAATAAGACGCGCAGTTTCAGCGGCAACCTGAACAAGCTGCCCTTTTGACTTGTTTATAAGGGATACATCTGAGGAGGATATGGTACGTGAGAAAAGTTGCTCATAGTGTTTACAAAGAGCGTGAATTTCAGAAAAAACTTGCCAAGCTTGCGTTTCTTCTTGATAGTCATCGTCTAAACACAGTGTTAGTAGTACGCCTGTGTCAAACGCATCAAAAGAGTAATCTAACTTAACCAAACTCATAAGGTTATGTCTAACAGTAAAAAATAATCATCGCACGCTAGCCTTGCAACTCACGGCTTTTGCCGCAGGTTGCAATAAACTTGCTCTCTTCGACAAATGTCCTATGCTCACTAAAATTATTTGTGCCAGGTACCGTTTTTAATAGCTTGCGCCTCTTCGGTAGAAGTGTGCGCTCCCGGAGGGGCCAAAAACGGTTCGCCGGGCTTGGCATGGTGATCTTTAGTGAATGTTGCAACGGAATTTCCATCAACTTCTACATCGGCTCCTGTTTTTCTTTTTACAACTTTTGTTTCAGTCATTGTTGTATTCCTCTCGATTTGCATTCAGCAGGAATAGCATAGCAAGATTTTCTGTAAAAAGCCTTATCAAACAGAAAAACAAGCCTTCTAATACTTATAAATTAGACCAATATTAGCCAATTTGGCTAATAACAATTTGCTATTGTTAACCCCAATTTCCGATGAAATAAATCAGGCGAGCTTTTATTATTCGCATCATAAAAAGCGTATGCGTGAAGAAAATTCCCATACGTTCACTAGAACCAACGAGAGGAGTAAACGTGGTAGTAGAGGCATCATTTAACAAGGCTCCCGTAACCACAACGCCCAACAAGCGTGCCGAAAGTGACCGTTTAACGCTGAAGGAGAACTTTTATGCGGTCATGAATGGCGAAAAACCTGATTATGTGTTTGATTTTCCGAAGTGTTTACGGTATTTGCCCGACCCTGATTTTGTAGCATCGCGTATTCCTATGGATGGGGAAGAACATCAGGATACGTGGGGAACTACTAAAGTATGGATTCCTGGTTCACCTGGCGCTCATCCGGTAACTTCTCCCCAAGAAAAGTGCGTTATTACCGATATAGAAAAGTGGCGTGAACAGGTAAAAATCCCCGATATTGACGCATATGATTGGACAGCCTGCAAAGAAGCTGCGGATAAAATTGATCGCAAAGGTTACTTTGTTACGCTTTTCTGCCCTGCTGGTTTGTTTGAACGTTCCCATTTTCTTATGGGAATGGAAGAAGCCTTCTGCAATTACATGGAAGAACCTGAACTTATGACAGAGCTTTTAACTATGTATGCAGATTGGAAGATTAAATACATTGAAACTGCCGCACGCGAAGTGCATCCCGATGCAGTTTTTTGGCATGACGATTGGGGTTCAAAGCAAAATCTGTTTTTGCCACCAGATCTATGGCGCGAGATTATTAAGCCGCTTCATACGCGTATTGTGAAAGCTGTTCACGATAATGGCATGCTGTTTTTCCACCACGCCGATTGTATTTGTGAGCCTATAGCAAAAGACATGGTTGAAATGGGTATTGACCTATGGCAAGGCGTTATTCCCCAAAATGATATTGTTGCAATTCAAGAAGCAACAGAAGGAAAACTTGCTATGAATGGTGGCTTAGACGGCCCAGCGCTTAATGAAGTTCATGAAGAAGCTGAAATTCGTCAAAAAGTCCGCGACTGCATTGATACATATTGCCCACGTGGTAAATTTTTCCCTGGTATTCCTTCTCCTTCAGGTTTGCGTGACGAAATGGTTGCCATTGTTGAAGACGAGCTTGACAAGTATGGGCGCGAATGGGCTGCTAAGAACATGTAAACGTTACAATTCATGACGTAGCAGTTATCTCTAAGTAATTAGCAAAACCAAAAAAATCGCTCGCTTAAGACGGGCGATTTTTTTTACGTCATAACCTACATCAACCTTCGCCTAAACTTCTGCATCGGCCTTCAACCAATTTCCATGCTAACGTTATACGCTCCAAACAAGAAGCGAGCCGTCTAACATCTAACCATCTCTAGACACGCTTCTGAACAGGCAAAACAATGGTTCTAATACTGAAAGTCTAATGGAATTAGCCCTAAGAAATAATACCGAAATACAAGGTTTTTAGCACATTTGAGGAATGAAGAACACTGCCTTGATTGCGTACGATGCAAAACGTGAACAAGGAAAGCGATTTTCGTTTAAACGTGTTTTTAAACGCTTAAACGAAGAGCTAATCAATATTAGTTCCCTCCAAAGTAGCTTTCCTTTCAGATAGAGAGAGAAAGAAAGGAGAAAAAATGGGTAGCGGAAAGAATCTGCCAACCACGTGGGAAGAGGACGGTTATACCGTAACTCGTACCACTGCTTGGTCTGCTCCGGGCTGCCATAGTGGCTGTGGCATTATCTGTTATGTCAAAGACGGCAAGCTTGTAAAGGTAGAGGGCGACCCTGAGCATCCGTACAACCAGGGGCATATTTGCCCTAGGTGCGCAGCACTTCCAGATGTTGTTAATAGCGAGGAGCGCTTACTTTACCCCATGAAACGTGACCCAAGCCAACGCGGTAACTGTGATGCATGGGAGCGTGTTAGTTGGGATGAAGCGCTTGATTTGGTCTATAACACCATGACTGAATTGGGCGAAAAATACGGTAAACACACTCTGCAAACATTCTGCGGCACTGGCCGTGACATTTTGTGGCAATCACAGCGTTTGGCTTATTCTATGGGTACTCCCCATGTTGAAAGCTATTCTTCCGGTCTGGCTTGCTGGATGCCGCGCCTTATGTCGTATAACGTAAGCACCGGTGGCTATATGATGCCCGACTGCTCTGAGTGCCATGAAGATCGTTACGACAATCCTGAATACAAAGATCCTGAAGTTATTGTAGTTTGGGGTAATAACTGCGTTGCTTCTAACTCCGATGGCTTCTTTGGTCAGTGGGTTATTGAAGTCAAAAAACGCGGTGCAAAAATGATTGTGGTAGACCCACGTTTAACCTGGATGGCTGCTCGTGCAGATCTGTGGATTCAACCACGCCCTGCGGTAGACTCTGCTGTTTCAATGGCAATGCTTAAAGTTGTTATTGAAGAAGATTTGTATGATCACAATTTCGTTGATTGCTGGACATACGGTTTTGACGCCTTGGTAGAGCGTAGCCGTCAGTATGACTTTGATGAACTTTGTGAGCGCGCATGGGTTGATCCAGAAAAAATCAAGCAAGCAGCGCGCATGATTGCTGCAGCAAAGTACGCTTCTGTACAACTTGGCTTGGCGGTTGACATGCAGCGCAATGGTATTGGTGCAGTTCGTTCTGTTATTGCAATTCTTGCTATTTGCGGAGATATTGACCAGCCAGGTGGACAGATCTTTACTCCTGAGCCCTATGATTTCCATTACTTCTCCTGGGGATTCAAAGAGCTTCCAGAAGATGTTCAGAAGATGGTTGTAGGCATTGACAAGTACCCCTTCATTGCCATGGGCATGGTTTTGGATCAGCCTGACTTAGCAGTTGTTCAGGCCGAAACCGAAGAGCCTTACGGCTTTACCGGCGCTATTATGATGGGTACCAATCCTTTATGCTGCATGTCTAATGCTGATTTGAACCGTGTGTATCCTGTTTTGCAAAAGCTTAAGTTTATTTGTGTTTGCGACTGGCGTATTACCCCAACTATTCAGGCTTTAGCCGACGTTGCCTTGCCTGTTGCTATGTGCGTTGAAAAAACAGGCATGATTGCAAAACGTACAGGCGCTTGTGCAATGTCTCCTATTGCTGGTTTGGAAATCAAGGGCGAGCCAAAGTCCGATGCTGAAATTACCTTGCTTTTGGGCAAACGCTTTAATCCCGAGATGTTCCCGTGGAATACCGTTGAAGAAATCTATGATTACCTTGTCAAAGATTCTGGCTGGTCATGGCAAGATATCCGCGATATGAACTGGGCTTGGCCGGGTCAAGAGTATCGCCGTTATGAAAAAGGTCTGTTACGTGCCGACGGACGTGTGGGCTTTAATACTTCCACAGGGCGTATTGAACTCTACAGTCCCTTTGCTGAAAAAATTGGCGAAAATGTTCTTCCATACTATGACGAACCTTATTACGGACCTTATACCACGCCTGAGTTGTATAAAGAGTATCCCGTTATCACTATGACTGGTTCTCGTAATATTCAATTCTTCCATTCTGAGCACCGCGATGTTAAGAAGCTTCGCGAAATTCAGCCTGATCCATTAGTTGAAATTAATGATGTTTGGGCTAAAGAGCAGGGCTTTGAAGATGGCGATTGGTTGTGGGTAGAAGACAAGATTGGTCGTATTAAGCACAGAGCAAAGTGCACGCCCATTGTTAAGTATGGCATGGCTAACGTTAATTCTGGCTGGTGGTTCCCTGAAACAGACCCGCATGATGACTTCATGTATGGCTGCTGGGATGTTAACCCGAATGTACTTTCGGAACTTGGTCAGCAAGGTCCTACCGGTTTTGGTGCCGATGTAAAAGCACTGTTGTGCAAGATTTATAAGTGCGACGAGGAAGATGCGTCTACTAAGACTTCTACTCCTCATAAGTTTGTTGGTTAGGAGGAATGTCATATGTCTAAGCAAGCACTACTTATTGATTACGAATGGTGTTCTAACTGCCACACCTGTGAGGTAATTTGCAAAGTTCACAAGAATATCCCTGAAGGTAAGTGGGGCATTAAAGTTTACGAGGTTGGACCCTGGCAAATAGAGGGCGACAAATGGCAACTTACCTACATGCCTGTTCCAACTGATATGTGTGACTTATGTGCGGAATATACCGCTAAAGGAAAACTACCGGCATGTGTTGGTTCTTGCTACACCGGTTGCATGAAATTTGGCACGGTGGAAGAACTTTCAGCAGAGCTTGAAAAGAAAGATAGACAAGTTCTTTTTGTTCCGCAGCAAAAGTAATGTGGAAAAAATGGCCGTTCGGGTTTTGCAGGGAGGAGCAAAGCCCGAATGGTAAGCCATTTTTAATAGAAAACGAAAGGGGTTTTAAAATGACCGAAACAAAGAAGGGTTTTCACTACGCGTGGTGGATTCTTATTGCATGCTGCTTCATGTATGCAGGATCTATGGCTCTTATCAACTCAATTATCTCGGTTTACGTTCTTCCTGTTACCGAGGCTTTGGGGGTAAAACGTGGCGACTTTACGTTCATGTTAACCACTCAAGCAATTTCTATCATTATTGCTATGCCTATTTGGGGCAAAATTTTCAATGACGAAAAGATAAATTTGAACTTGGCTTTGACCATTGGTGCTTTATGCATGATAGCTTGCCCGCTTATGTGCGGTTTTGCCAATAATCTTATCATGTTCTATGTTGCTGGTTTTATTGGTGGCATTGGTATGGCAGCATGCTTCTCAATGTGCGCACCCATCCTTTGTGGTAACTGGTTTGCTAAAAAGTATCGCGGCAAAATGATTGGTATTGCTTCGGCATTTGCAGGCGTATCCACTATTTTCTGGGCACCGCTTTTCAAGACCATCATTGCTTCTTATGGATGGCAAACCTCTTACAAAATTAATGCTTTGTTAATGGCTATCCTTATTCTTCCTTGGTGCTTGTTTGTTATGAAGCGTAAACCAGAAGATAAAGGTTTAGAGCCTTTTGGCTACGATCCTGAAGAAGCAAAAGAAGATGCAGGCAACCAGGCAGAATCTGGCGTATCCTCTAAGGCTGCTTTGAAGAATCCATTCTTCTGGCTTATGATTTTGGGTGTTATGCTTACCGCTCTTGGCATGGGTTGGAACAACAGCCAGTCTGGTATTGCAAAAGAGCTTCTTGCCAACGGTCCTGAAGCTGCCGAGGCCGCCACAGTTGGTGCAGCAATGGTTTCCGCTGCTGCTTTAGGCAACCTTATTTCCAAGCTTGCTATGGGTGCCGTTATTGACAAACTAAAGATTGGCGTTTCCTTCTTGATTTTCTGCGGTGTGTGGCTGCTCGCATTCGTTATTTGGTACTTCTTTGGAACCACTTCTCAAATGTTGGTTGCTGGCGCTTTCTGCTTGGGCTTTTGCAATGCTCCTTCTCGTGTTGGTTGGTCTATGTGTGTACGCCGTGTGTTTGGCAACAAAGATTACTCAAAGATTTGGGGTTATGCTTGCACTGGTTCTTCCATTTGCGGTGGTTTTGCAACTTCTATTATGGGTTGGACGTATGACTACGTTGGATCCTATAAACCCACGCTTATCGCAGGTATGATTATTATTGCTTTGATTATTGTTATTGCCTTTGTTGTGTCTTCACAAGAGGGCAAAATGAAATGGACAAGCGCCGAAGAAGATTAAAATCTTGTTTTTTTTTCGCGCTTACCTTATTATGTCCGACTGCTAGGGAAGAAGAAATATTAATTACGAAAACCCGTTTCATCCTCCATGTTACGGGTTTTCATGTATATAAGTTTGCAAAATATTCAGGGCGCAATGCGTAACAGAGGGAATATATTTTACTGGGGGAAAGTATGACTACCTTTGCAATAGTTATTGCATATCTTGCACTAACGTTCCTTGTGGGAATTTTACCTAAGCGCAAATCAAAAAATACCAGCGTAAGAAAATTTTTTGTTGCCGATGGAGCTATGACTCTCTTTGCGGTTACCACTATGCTCTTTGGTGATTTGATTGCTGCTTCAACTACAACGGGTACAGCCGGAACAGGTTATTCTACGGGCGTTTCGGCCTTATGGGGAATTTGGGGCAGTAGTTTTGGCTGCATTATCTTTAGTACGTGCTTCTGCAAATTCTTTTTTAAAATTCGTGAAACTGGTGCAATGACGGGTCCAGTTGCATTTGGCCTTCGTTTTAACGAAGGTGTTCGCTATCTTGTTTTAATTTTTACGCTCATTCCGTTATTCATTATATTCTCAACGCAAATAACTGCTTCTAGTATGTATTTTTCTAGCATGCTTGGGTTAGATTCAACGGTATCTACCATTATTGTATTCGTGGTATTTCTTGCTATGGCGCTTTTGGGCATTAATGGTGTAGCAGAAATGAACAAAGTTCACTCCTTTGTTATTTTCTTTGGGTTGTCTTTTGCTGCAATTGCATGTGTGAATTATGTTGGCGGAGGTCAAGCGCTCATTTCTAATTTGCCAGAAGGGCATCTTGACCTTTTTGTAAATGGTGTACCCACGGTATTGGCTCAGTTCCTTGGCGGGGCACTTGGCTTTTCTATTTCAACAACATCTATTGCTATTGCTTTTTGCTCAAAAAATGAAAAAGTGGCACATTATAGTCACTATATTGTTGCAGCAGTAAGCGCATTGTTTGCTTTTGCTCCTATGGTTATTGGGCTTTGTGCTGCGGTAAGCCTGGATGGTATTCGTGCCGATACCGCATTGTATGCAATGACTAGCTTGGTTGATCCGCGCTTGGCGGGCGTTGCTGTTATGGCTGTTTTTGCTGCTATTTTTTCAACTGGGCCTTGGTTTTTGCTATCGGCAGCTCAATTGGTTATTCGTGAAATTTATTACCCTTATATTCGTAAGCACAATATTCAAACGTCCGACAAGCGTCAGCTTATGTATTCGCGTATAGTTATTGTTGTTATGCTTGTTGGCGCAGTAGCAATTAGTGGCACCAATACATCGCTTTTAAGTTCTTTAATGAGCGCTGCTCAAATTAAAGCAATAGCGGTTGTTCTGCTACTCTTTGGTATTTACTGGAAGCGCACATCAAACAAGGCAGGATTCTTTGGGCTGTTGGTAGGTGGTTCGCTTTCTACTATATGGTACATTTTAGGAAACCCTTTTGGCGTTCAGCCGCTATGGATTGGCCTTATCTCAAGTATTTTTATTATCGTAATAGGAAGTTTGATAGAATGCAGGCAGCCAATTTCTCCTGACTATATTGCGTTTGAAGAGCGTTTGAGAAAAGCATCTGCTGATTTTCAGGCGAAACAAAGTCAAGAAAAATTGGAGGAGTAATATAAGGGTAGTAGCGGTACAAAACATTCAGTGCAATGGGGGGGGATACTGAATGATAAGCGAAAGAAACATTGAGACTGATTTACGTAGTGACTCAGGCAATAAATATAGTGAGCAGGCGGTTCAGAAAAGTAATAACGCTCAAGGCATAAATGAAGCTAAAGGTTTGCATGCAGCCGAAAGCACAGAAGGCAACAAAGGTACTAAAAGTGCCGAAAGTACTAACAAAGCGCAAGACCACGACTCGTCGATTAATAAAAGAGTTCTTGCCGATATGCAACCTTTGGAAATTATAGGCATTATGGGCTTTGGACTTTATCTTGCCGAAGTATATCTTCTTATGTCTTGTCATGTTGTTCCTTCAGAGCAAGTTTTAGATTTTGATGCACGCAACTTGGTTTTCTTTTTCATTTTTGGTGAAATTTTTATCTCGGTGCTTTTGATTGTGGTTGTTAGGTATTTAACGCAGCCATCGGCCACCAGAGTTGTAGCTACGGTTTCTGGGATAGCGCTGTCGTTGCCAGGAATTGCTGCTCTTCTCTCAACAATGCAAGTAGTGCTTGTAGGGGCATGGTTTTTTGCCGGGTTAGGCTCAGTGTGCGTTCTAGCCCTTTGGGGCTATTTTCTGGCGCAACTTAATCATGCTAAAGCAATGGTTTTTTCAGCTTCTTCTGTTTTATTAGCTGGATTATGCGTACTCGTAATCACTCTGCTTTTTAAAGACACAGCATGGCCGTTTGCAAACATATTGCTTTCTCTTTCATCCGCTTTACTTTTTTGTGTTTGGTCTCAAGTCTCCTTTGAGAAGGAAGAATTTTTAAATTACAAAAATGTGCGTCCACACGATACTAAATCGCTGGTTCATTCATCGGCTGCCATGGTGGCAAACAGTTTTCTTTTGGGGTTTGGCTTTTGTATTGTGGCAAGTGCAAGTAATCTTTCCTTTGTAATTGCTATTGTTTCTGCCATTATTGTTGCGGCTTTATATAAAATAATTGATACGCATCGTAAACCAAAGTACCAGGTGGGCACCATCATTAATATAATTGCACCTGTTGCTGCAATTGAATTTTTGTTGTTGCCTTATACCAATGAGCCACTTTCGGTGTTGCTTGTGGGTGTTTGCATGCTTATAGCAATGATTAACGAAGTAATTTGTTGGTCTGCCGTTGCTTGTTATATGCATGTTTACCAGGTTCACCCCTTTGCCAACGCTGGCTTTGGTAGGGTTGGCGATGTGATAGGCTTAGGACTAGGCTTTGGATACGGTGTAATTTCTTTAGGTGTGCCTTATGCAAACTATGAGTTTGGCGTTGGTAGAGCGCTTATAGTTGTTTTGTTTATTGCGGTTCAAGTTTTCTTCTTTCAAGATAACTATAAGCCATTTACTGAGCATTCTTCTATGGCTGAAGAACTTTCTAATGATTTACCAGCACCAGTAGAAAGCGAACAACGCAAAGGATTATGGAAACAAAACATAGAGGCCTTTGCCCAAAAGTATGAACTTACTGCACGTCAAACCGAGGTGCTTATGTTGCTTGCGAAAGGCTACTCAACAGCCAAGATTGAAGAAGTGTTTGTGATATCAAACCACACCGTAAAAGCTCATGTGTA
>CAZRFO010000023.1:0-10736 GCA_964599515.1 uncultured Eggerthellaceae bacterium
AGCGTTGATTATTCGCAAGACGTTCGTATTTCAAATGACATACTAAAGCAGGTAGCAGATGCATACAGGCGTTTTCGCAATACATTCCGTTTCTTGCTTGGTAGCTTAAACGACTTTGATGAACAAAAAGACATTGTAGCTTGGGATAACTTAGAGCCTCTAGATCAGTGGATGATGGTAAGGCTTTCAGAATTTTTAGACGAAGTAACAGAAAGTTACAACACATACAAATTCTATGCAGTTTATCGTGCCGCATATGAATTCGTAAACGAAATGTCTAGCGTTTACATGGACGTCACAAAAGATCGCATGTATTCGGATGCTCCTAATTCAATGCGTCGCCGTGCTGTGCAAACAGTGCTTTTCAATGTTTTGGAAGTTTTGGTTCGTGTAATGACTCCTATCTTGTCGTTTACTACAGAAGAGGTTTGGGAGTCATATCCAGAGATTATGCGTAACCGTGCGCAAAGGCCAATAAGCGTTCAACTTGCGGGATGGCCGAATGAAGACAAGTTTGCGCCAGCACTTCCAGCAGATGCAAAGTCGCAAGTGGCAGATTTCGATTGCGTTTATGCAACACGAGAAGTTGTTACTAAAGAACTTGAGGCGGCTCGCGGTGAAAAGCTAATCAATAAGAGTCAAGAAGCAAAAGTAACTCTATGCGCTCCAAGTGAAATGCTAGAAACATTCAAGCGTTTTGATAAACGTGTGTTTATGGAACTATACATTGTTTCTGATGTAGAGCTTATTGAATCTGAAGAACTTAGTGCAAGCGTAAGTATTGCCGAAGGTGAAAAGTGCCCACGTTGCTGGAATATAGAACAGCTAGTTGGCAACGCAAATCATTCTGGTGTATGTGCGCGTTGTGCTGAAGTTCTTGACGAAATAGGCTTTGTAGAAGAATAGGTTTAAAAGCTTATATATATGAGTGACTATGTAGATGAAACTTCTGAAAATGCGAAGGCTTGCAAAAATGTAAGCCTTCGCAAAAAAACACTAGTTCTTGCATGTACTGTTTGTATTTGGCTTGCGCTTGACCGTGTAACTAAGATTTATTTTGATAGCAACGGTAACTCTGTAGGCAGTATTATTTCTGGCCCTTACGCGGGCCTTATTCAATTTAGGTTAGTGCATAACCAGGGTGCAGCGTGGGGAATATTTTCTGATTCTACATTTTTTCTTGGTATCTTGTCATTGGTGTTGTGCGCTGTAATACTCATTTTTATCTGGCATGAAAGACGCGCTTTAACATGTCTTGATTTTTGCCTGCTTGGGTTAGTATTGGCTGGTGGAATAGGTAATTGCATCGACCGTTTTATGTATGGTTACGTTGTTGATTTCATCGAAACAGCATTCATGAGTTTCCCAGTATTCAACATTGCAGACATTGGTGTCACTTGTGGTGTGATATTGTTTGTTGTAATTTATCTTATTCGCGCGTTTAAGCCCAACATGGAAAAATAATATGTCTCAAGCTTTTACCTCTAAAGTGCTAAGTTCTAATGCTGGAGTTCGCCTAGATGTTTATTTGGCAGACATGTGTGCTTATAAGAGCAGGAGTGCTGCAGCAAAGGCATGTGAATGTGGGCTTGTGCTAGTAAATGGTAAACCTGCATCAAAAAAAACAATCCTTGAATGTGGCGACTTCGTTTTTGCTGAATATGAGCAAGAAGAAATATTTGGTTTAGTTGGACAAGACATTCCGCTAGACATTCGATATGAAGATGAAGACCTACTTGTAATTTCTAAACAAGCAGGCTTGGTGTGCCATCCAAGTGATGATCATAAAGACAACACGCTTGTGAATGCTTTAATTGCGCATTGCGGAGCAGAGCATCTTTGTAATGTGCAGGGTGAAGATGACCGTCTTGGAATAGTGCACAGGCTAGATATGGACACAACTGGTTTGATGCTAGCAGCAAAGTCAAATGAAGCGGGACGCGCACTAATGGAAAGCATTCGTGTCAGAGCTGTAGACAGGCACTATATTGCTTTGGTGCATGGACAAATTCCTCACGATACAGGTTTAATTGACGCGCCAATCTCACGTCACGCGCAAGATAGGCTGCGTATGGCTGTGCGTGATATTCCACAAGCGCGCGATGCAATGACTACATTTAGTGTGCTTGAGCGTTTTGAGGCTGGAAAGCACGATAACGGGTATACTTTAATTGATTGCAAGCTTTTTACCGGAAGAACGCATCAAATTCGTGTCCATATGGAATATGCCAGGCATCCACTTGTTGGAGACCCGCTATATACAACACATGCACCACACTATGAACAAGCATCTCTTGGGCTTGCAAGGCAGTTCTTGCATTCTTTTCGTCTTGGATTTGAACACCCAATAAATGGTGAAAATTTGGAGTTTGTTGACCACATTCCAGATGACTTAGAAGATTGTCTTTGCAAGATAAAAGAGCGTTCTTTGGGGCTAAGTGAAGCAGGACGTGCTTTGTGCGGTATAATTTGGGACTAAAGAAAGCAGGAAAAACGCTAGGGAGATGCACTGGTGAAACAACCAACTGGAATATTGCTTTGCAACATAGGTTCTCCTGCCTCATTAGACGAAAAATCAATACGCCGGTTTCTTTCATCGCTTTTGTCAAACAAACAAGTAGCTCCAATGAAAAAAATTCCTTGGTTTTTCAAACTGCATTTTTTCTTATTGTCTAGCGTTACAAAAAAGCTTTTTCATAAATACAAAAGCGTATGGACAGAAAATGGCTCTCCATTGAACGAGTCTATGCTTTATTTGTCAAAGGAACTTCAAAAGGAATTGCGCGAAGAAGGCTTTTCTGTTCATGTTCGCCCAGCTAACGCGTTTGGAAGTTATTCGTTTTTGGAAAGCATAAAAAGTTTAAAGGAAAAGGACTGTGGCAATATTGTGGCTGTCCCTTTATTTCCGCAGTCTTCCCATTCTTCCACTAAACTTATTGATGAAACTTTGAAAAGCGCTCTTAAAAAGATGAACTGGAATGTACATGTTACATTTTTGGATGATTATCATTTGAACGCTAACTACATAACTGCACTTTCTAGAATTGTTGAGCATGTTGGTTTTGATAGAGATGGCAACGATACGCTTCTGTGTGTGTATCACTCAATTCCGCTTTCTCATATAGAACAAGGCGACACCTATGAGCTTCAAGCAGACACTACAAGTTTAGCTTTAGCAGGAGAACTAGGCCTAGACAGAAAAGCCTGGTCAATTGCTTATCATGGTGCCATTACAAAGAAAAGCGATTGGCTTAGCCCATGTATGGAGCAAAGCGTAAAAAGAATTGCAGAATACGGGAAAGGCCGTCTTTTTATTTGCTGTCCAGGTTATATGACAGAAAACGTGTTCACGCTTTGTGACATTAGAAAAGATATGAGAAAGCTGTTTCTTTCAAAGAGAAAAGAATCACATGGTGATGCAGATCAGACAGATTTTGTATACGTCCCGTGCTTAGGGAAGTCAAAATTGCATGTAGGGCTCTTAAAATCGTTAATTATTCCTTTATTAAAAGATTAACTAGGGGTGTATATGGACGAAAGTCAAAAAACTGTATTGCTTGGAGTTACCGGATGTATTGCGGCATATAAAGCATGCGAACTTGTACGCGCTTTGCAAAAGCTAGGGTATCGCGTGAAGGTTTGCATGACAAAAAATGCTACAGAATTTGTTGGCCCTGCAACTTTTCGCGCACTTACACATGAGCCAGTTGCAATAGATTTGTTTAGTGCTCCAGCAGACCCAATCTATCATATATCGCTAGCTAATGAAGCGGATGTAGTTATTGTTGCTCCGTGTACTGCTAATGTATTGGCAAAGCTGGCTTGTGGTATTGCAGATGACCTGCTTACAACAACACTTCTTGCAACAAAAGCTCCAATTATTGTTGCTCCTGCGATGAATGTAGGAATGTACGAGGCACAAGTTACGCAGGAAAATATCAATAAACTGCAACAGCGCGGTGTAGTAGTTGTAGATGCAGAAGAAGGTTACCTTGCATGTGGGACCGAAGGCAAGGGAAGGCTTGCAGATACAGATGTGCTTGTAGCTGCAGTTGAAGAGTCATTAAAAAAAACTAAAGATTTAACTGGTAAGCACATTTTAATTACCGCAGGTCCAACACGCGAAAAAATTGACCCTGTACGCTACATTTCCAATAATTCATCAGGTAAAATGGGTTATGCGATTGCGAAAGCTGCTGTTGCTCGTGGAGCGCAAGTAACTTTAGTTAGCGGTCCGGTTTCTTTAAGCGCGCCTAGTGGCGTTAATTTGATAGAAGTAGAAAGCGCTAAAGATATGCTTCACGCATGCGAGGGCGTGTTTGTCGAATGCGACATTGCTATATTTAGTGCGGCAGTAAGTGACATGCGCCCAAAAACTCCAGCTGCTCAAAAATTAAAGAAGGGTAGTGATAGCTCTGCGCTAGAGACGCTTTCTTTAGTTGAAAACCCGGATATTTTGGCAACTTGTGCTGCGAAAAAAACGAAATCGCAGGTAGTGGTTGGTTTTGCGGCTGAAACGTGTAATGTGGAGAAAAATGCAAAAGAAAAACTTGAGCGCAAGCACGCCAGTTTTATAGTTGCAAATGACGTTTCTGAAGGAAAAGTGTTTGGAAAGGATACAAATTTAGCTTCCCTTGTTTTTGAAAATAGGGTAGAAGAACTTCCAGAAATGAGCAAAGCCGCGCTAGCTACAAAAATTCTTGATTCGTGCGTGGAATTCGCGCAAGCCAAAAAGTAAAAATATGTAATACTTGAATGTAAGTTGTTATTTGTAAAGGAGTCTTAGATGTATAAAGTTTTGTGCCTTAATAATATCTCCAAAAAAGGTTTAGCTCGTTTGACAGATGAGTTTGAAATAACAGAAGACATAAACGAAGCTGATGCGATTATTGTGCGTAGTGCAAATATGCACGAAATGGATATTCCAGATAACATAAAGATTATTTCTCGCGCAGGTGCTGGCTATAACAATATTCCAACAGATGCACTTGCGGCTAGAAACATTCCAGTTTGCAATACACCTGGTGCTAATGCAAATGCTGTAAAAGAGTTAGTACTTTGTGGCATGCTGCTTTCGGCTCGTGATGTTATTGGCGGTGTTGAGTGGTGCAAAGCCAATGCGCAAGATGAAAGTATCGCAAAGTCAGCTGAGTCTGCTAAAAAGCAATTTGCTGGTGGAGAAATTTTTGAAAAGACACTCGGCGTCATTGGGCTTGGTGCTATTGGCAAACTAGTAGTTAAATCTTGCGAAGCGCTTGGAATGAAAGTTATAGGCTATGACCCATTTCTTTCTGCAGAAGCCGCTGCTGCTATTTCAACCAATATGACATTCACAACAGATCTTGCCGATATATATGAGGCATGTGACTATATTACAATACATGTTCCTTCTATGGATAGCACAAAGGGCATGATTAATAAAGACGCAATTGAGCAGATGAAAGACGGAGTTGTTTTCTTGAACTTCTCACGTGACACTTTGGTAGATGCTCCAGCTATGACAGAAGCCCTAGCGTCTGGAAAAGTGCGTAAATATGTTACAGACTTTGCAACTCCAGATGTTATGAAAATGGAAAACGCAATTGTGATTCCTCATCTTGGCGCATCAACCGCAGAAGCAGAAGAAAACTGTGCAATGATAGCTGTAGATGATGTTATGGCTTATCTAAAAACAGGAGAACTTCGCCACTGCGTTAATTTGAAAAAGTAGTTTTTAGCTTGAAATGAGCAGTTGTTTATCTTAATATAATCAAGCTTTCCTTCAAAAAGGAAGAAAACGGGTGATGGCGCAGCTTGGTAGCGCACTTGACTGGGGGTCAAGGGGTCGCAGGTTCAAATCCTGTTCACCCGACCATTGCAATTACGAAAAGCCACGGTAACGTGGCTTTTCTTGTAATTACAACTATGGCAAACGCGCACGTAAGTGCGCATAAGCGAAGCGTGAAGGATTTGAACCGCAGGTTCACTACAATGCGATAATGCGAAGCATTCGCACAACAACCACACATTAGTCCCTAGTAAGTTTTCTGTGCATAACACGAAGCTTTGTGGCTTCAGGGCCTAGCCTGCGTTCGCGGTCTGCCTGATAGCTTTCAAAATTCCCTTCAAACCAATACCAATTAGCAGGGTTTTCTTCGGTTCCTTCCCATGCCAAAATGTGTGTTGCAATGCGGTCTAAAAACCAACGGTCATGGCTTACTACTACGCTGCATCCAGGAAACTCAAGCAGTGCTTCTTCTAAGCTTTCAAGCGTTTCTGTGTCAAGGTCGTTTGTTGGTTCGTCAAGTAACAACAAATTTCCGCCTTGTTTTAAAGTAAGGGCTAAGTTTAAGCGGTTTCGCTCTCCACCAGAAAGAACACCTGCAAGCTTTTGCTGGTCGGGGCCTTTAAAACCAAATGCAGAAACATATGCACGGCTTGGAATTTCTTGTTTGCCAACATAAATATAGTCGTTTCCATCAGATACCACTTCCCAGAGGTTTTTGTTTGCATCAATTCCGCTTCGACCCTGGTCAACGTATGAAATTTGTACTGTTTCTCCAATTTCAATTGAACCGCTATCAGGTGTTTCTTCGCCAGTAATCATTTTGAACAAAGTGGTTTTTCCTACGCCATTCGGCCCGATAATTCCAACAATGCCATTACGTGGCAAGCTAAAATTCAAATTCTTTATGAGTTCTCGTCCGTCATATGACTTGCATAAATCGTGAACTTCTAAAACTTTATTTCCTAAGCGTGGTCCAACAGGAATGTGTATATCGGTGAAATCAACACGTTTAAATTGAAGCGCTTCTGCTTCCATGCGCTCATATGCTTCCAAGCGAGCCTTGCTTTTTGCTTGCCTTGCTTTAGGTGAACTGCGTACCCATTCAAGTTCAGCCTTCAAACGCTTTGCAAGTTTTGCTTCTTGCTGGCCTTGCGCTTCCATGCGTGCAGCCTTAGTTTCCAAATATGTAGAATAATTTCCTTTGTATGGATATAGATGCCCGCGGTCAACTTCGCAAATCCACTGTGCAACATTGTCTAAGAAGTAGCGGTCATGTGTAACTGCCAAAACTGCACCTTCGTAGCTTTGTAAAAACTTTTCAAGCCAAAGAATAGACTCGGCATCTAAATGGTTTGTTGGTTCGTCAAGCAACAGCAAGTCTGGAGCCTCCAATAAAAGTCTGCAAAGAGCAACGCGTCTTCTTTCGCCACCAGAAAGAACGGACACTGGCATATCTGGGTCTGGTAGCTGCAAAGCATTCATTGCTTGAGTAAGTTGGCTATCTAAATCCCAGCCGTTTGCTGCATCAATTGCGTCTTGCAATGCACCCATTTCTTCCATCAATGCGTCAAAATCTGCATCGGGTTGGGCCATTTCTGCACTAATTTCGTTAAAGCGTGCAACTTTTTCCAATACATCGGAAAACGCACAACGCACATTTTCTATTACAGTTTTATCTTCTTCCAAAGGGGGTTCTTGCAAAAGAATGCCAACGCTGTAACCTGGAGTTAGATGCGCTTCTCCGTTTGAAACATCTTCCATCCCAGCCATAAGTTTTAAAAGCGTGGATTTTCCCATGCCATTTGGTCCTACAACGCCAATTTTTGCGCCAGGGTAAAAGCTAAGCGAAACATCATCCAAAATAACTTTAGACCCATGCGCTTTTCTAGCCTTATACATCTGATAAATAAATTCAGCCATTTTTAACCTTCCGTTTTTTGTGCAATATGCGTATCCTATCAGGTTTTGAGAACATCCGTTGAAAGAGTAAGTGCTAGAACACTTATAATGCTCATATGGCAAACGTTCATTCATATACAAAAAACGACGCGGCTGCGCACAAAGACGCTTCCGGTGGGAAACTTGTCATCTGTCCAACTCCAATTGGCAATTTGGGTGACGTTAGTTTTCGCATGAAAGATGCGCTTGAAAATGGTGATGTTGTTTATGCGGAAGATACACGTGTTACGGCAAAACTTCTTAACGCGTTAAATATCAAGCAAAAATTAGAACGCTGCGATGAGGCTACGCTTGATAAAAAGTCTGACGAAATTCTTGAGCTTGTTGAACGAGGACAATGTGTTGTTTATTGTTCGGATGCTGGCATGCCTGGAATTTCAGACCCGGGGTTGCGTCTTGTTGCGCTTGCGCGCGCTCGGGCGCTTGATGTAGAAGTTTTGCCAGGTCCAGTTGCGGCAGCAACTGCATATGTTGCAAGTGGGTGTACTAACAAAAACTTTTATTTTGGCGGCTTTTTGCCAAGAAAAGAATCGCAACGTGTTTGTGCGCTAAAGGCCTTGCAGTCACTTGATGCTGCGTTAATTTTTTACGAAAGTCCAAAGCGCCTAGTAGATTCGCTTTGTGCGATTGCGCAAGTTTTCCCCAAAAGGAATGTTTCTGTTTGCAGGGAACTAACCAAACTTCATGAAGAAGTTTACCGCGCAAATTCTCTTGACGTATTTGAAGAATTTCAAGCACGCGAAGCTGTGCAAGGCAATAAAGGCGAAATTGTTATAGTAATAGATGGTGTTTGTGAATCCGAGCTTACAAGCACAGCTCAGGAGCGCGAAGCTTTAGCAAAAAGTCGCGCAAAAGATTTAAAAGAACACGGATATAAAAATAAAGATATTACTGCAGCCCTTGTAGAAGAATTTGAAATTAGCAGAAACGTAGCTTACGACATCGCTCTTTCAACTAAAGCATAGTTGCGTTTGTCTCTTGTATAGCATACCAAGTTTAAGAATTATTAATCATGCGAAAAATTCAGCATAAAGGAAAAATAATCAAAGAAAGCACGCGCGTTGTTGGCGGAATAGAAGCACTCGTTCGCTACAAACGTATAAAAAATATGTACATTCGCGTACGCAGTGCGCAGGGGCCCGTTGAAGTTTCTGTTCCAATTTACACATCAAACGCAGCACTGGATGCTTTTATCTTAAGCAGGGCATCTTGGATACATGCACAACAAAAATACTTGAGTGAATCACCTCGTTCAGTATGCGAAACCGCTTCTAAAGAACAAATTGAAACATGGAGAAAAATTGTCAAGTGCAAAGCGCCATCGCTTGTAGAATGCTGGAGCGAAAAAATCGGAGTTCATCCAACAGAACTTGTATATAGAAATATGAAGTCTGTCTGGGGAAATTGCCG
The DNA here is from genome assembly GCA_964599515.1 of uncultured Eggerthellaceae bacterium. GTDB lineage: Bacteria > Actinomycetota > Coriobacteriia > Coriobacteriales > Eggerthellaceae > CAKUOV01. The sequence goes on from CAZRFO010000023.1 coordinate 9,137, forward strand.
TCCTAAGACAGGGCGAATTTGTCTGAACATTCGCCTTGCAAATTACCCAGATGAATGCCTTGAGTATGTTATTGTGCATGAACTATGTCATTTAATAGAGCCAAGTCATAATGCTCGTTTTAAGGGTCTTCTTGATATGTATTTGCCAGACTGGCGCAAAAGGAAAGAACTTTTGAAGTAAGAACTTTCCCTTAGCTTTTATAACTTATGCTCCAATTAAGAATCTATTTGACAAGCTTATGTGCACTTTTGTGCATACAAAAGTCCGTTTGTGCTGTACTTTTTGTGGTGTCAGACAAAAAAGCTATGCCTCTTCCGTATAATATGGCGCCATGAATGAGGTATGTGACATTGATTAATTCATTTTTTAATAATTTACACAAGGCTTTTAAAGCAGGCGCGCTAGCAACATTTGTTTTTGTTGCTTTCATTGTTTGCACGCTTTTTTGTCCAGCTAATTATTTTGCATATGCAGAGACGGACAACATTGATGGAGAACTAACTGCAGCACAAGAACAAGTGGAATCAAGCGCTAAATCTTATGATGAAGCTGTTGCGCGTGTTAGCGAACTTGATGAAAAAATTTCTCAAAATGAAGCAGAAATCGCAGAGCTTGAGGCAAAACTGCCAAGTATGCAAACAGCAAGCGATAACGCATTTGTAATGCTTTATATATTACAAAGCAATGGTGGAACACTGCTTGATTTAATGCTTACAGCTCAGGATTTTTCCGATTTCTTAAAAGTTTTTGAATATTTCCAAATTATAGAAGAGCAAATGCTTGCTTCTATAAATGAGCTTAATAGTTCATTGTCCTTATTGGAAGAAACAAAAAGCGAGCTAGCAACAGAAAAAGAAGAGGCGCTACTTGCTCAAACAGAAGCGGAAACAGCGCTAGAAGAAGCCAAAGCAGCGCGCGAAGCTGCACAAGAAGCCGCACGTATTGCTGCAGAAGAAGAGGCGGCAGCGCGAGCGGCTGAAGAAGCTGCTGCTAACGATGCTGGTTCTACAGATGAGGAAAGCGGCTCTGGTTCATCTGGTGGTAGCATTGATACCACACCAAGTGACGATGGAGCAGATTGGTCAAGCGACAAAGATACGTTTGTTTCTTCATGGGGTGCGCGTTTAGATGCATATTTATCTGGCTCGCCGCTTTCTGGATATGGCCAAACTTTTGCAGCTGCTGCATGGGATTATGGTATTGATCCACGTTTTTCTGCTGCAATCTCTACGATAGAAAGTTCAAAGGGTGCATATTGCTTTAGGTCGTATAACGCATGGGGATGGGGCTCTGTATCTTGGTCTAGCTGGGAAGAAGCCATCTATGCACATGCGAAAGGTCTAGCACGCGGATATGGTTATACCGTGTCTGAATCTGGTGCACAAAAATATTGCCCTGGAAATTGGCAAAATTGGTACAACAAAGTATCTTCAGAAATGAATAAAATCTAAAAACCGTTCACGGATTTAAAAAAATTCTTCTTGAATTCTTATCTAGCGCTTAGTAATATAGACAAGCTCACCTTTTTACGAACCATTCGTAAGTGAGTGATTAAGCCCGTCTCATTTGAGGCGTGCGGCACCTTGAAAACCGGATACT
>CAZRFO010000024.1:0-7402 GCA_964599515.1 uncultured Eggerthellaceae bacterium
AGGGTGTTGTAGTGAGTGCAAAAAACGATAAAACTATCGTTGTTCAAATTGAAGAACGTAAACCACATTCTGTTTACAAAAAGATGATTACTACAACAAAGAAGTTCCATGCGCATGACGAAAAGAACGAGGCCGGTGTTGGCGATACCGTTCAAATTATGGAAACTCGTCCGCTGTCTAAGATGAAACGCTGGCGTCTTGTAAAGATTGTTGAAAAGGCCAAATAGTATTTTTAGCGAAATACTAGCGATTAAGAAAGTAGGTTTGAAAAATGATTCAAATGCAAACCATGCTCGCAGTGGCCGACAATTCAGGCGCTCGTAAGGTTCGCTGCATCAAGGTTATTGGTGGCTCAAAACGCCGCTATGCAGGTCTTGGAGATGTAATCATTTGCGCTGTTCAAGAAGCACAACCAAATGGAAACATCAAAAAGGGCGATGTAGTCCGCTGCGTAGTTGTTCGCACGAAGAAAGAAGTTCGTCGTGCAGATGGCTCTTACATTAAGTTCGACCAAAACGCTTGCGTTTTGATTGACAAAACAGGTGCTCCTCGCGGTACTCGTATTTTTGGGCCTGTAGCCCGCGAACTCCGCGATAAGAAGTACATGAAAATCGTATCCCTAGCTCCAGAAACACTTTAAGGAGGGTAAGAGATATGAAAATGCATGTTAAAAAAGGCGATACAGTAAAAGTTATTGCTGGTAAAGACAAGGGTAAAGAAGGCACAATTAAGCAGGCTTTCCCAGCTAAGCAACGTGTAGTTGTTGAAAACGTAAACATGGTTAAAAAAGCCATGCGCCCAACTCAACAAAACCCACAAGGTGGCATCTCTTCAATAGAGGCTCCTATTCACGTTTCTAACGTAATGCTTATTTGCCCTGCTTGCAAGGCTGCAACTCGTGTTAGCTTCAAAGTTGAAGATGGCAAGAAGGTTCGCGTTTGCAAGAAATGCAATAAGGAAATCTAGTTTGAACGGCGCTGCTGCTTGCATACAGTGGCGCCAAATAATCAAGCTAAGTAACTATTTATGGCCCCTTGGGCGAAAGCCCAAAAGGGACGCAGGGTCGGAAATCCTGCGTTTAATTCATCGAAAGGAATAAAAATGGCAACTCCTCGTTTAAAGGAAAAGTACCTAAACGAAATTGCACCAAAGCTTGTAGAAGAGCTTGGGCTTGAAAATGTAAACATTGCGCCACGCATTGAAAAGATTGTTGTAAACATGGGTGTTGGCGCGGCAGCTGGCGATTCTAAATTGTTAGACGCTGCAATGAATGACCTTCGCACTATTACTGGTCAACAACCTTGTGTAACACGTGCTCGCAAATCAATTGCTGGTTTTCATATTCGTGAAGGACAGGCAATTGGTTGCAAGGTAACTCTTCGTGGCGACCGCATGTGGGAATTCCTTGACCGTCTTTTGTCTGTTGCTTTGCCACGTGTTCGCGACTTCCGTGGTATTTCAAAGACAAGTTTTGACGGACGTGGTAACTATTCTTTGGGTCTTACAGAACAATTGGTATTCCCAGAAATTGACTACGACAAGGTAGATCGTACACGCGGTATGGATATCACATTTGTTACAACTGCTCAAACAAATGAACCAGCTCTAGCACTACTTACCGCACTGGGCTTCCCATTTAAGAACTAAGTTTAAGTTTTTAGCGTGTAAAGAAGTACAATTTCGTATTCGGGCCTACAAAGTGTAGGTACAAAGCTTAAAGAAAGAAGGAACTGCATGGCTAAGAAATCGATGATCGCCAAGGCGAAGCGCGAGCCAAAGTTCTCAACACGTCAGCATAATCGCTGCACACGTTGTGGACGTCCGCGTTCGTACTATCGCAAGTTTGGTCTTTGCCGCGTATGCTTGCGCGAACTGGCCAACAAAGGCGAACTGCCCGGCGTAACTAAGTCTTCCTGGTAGGAACAATACGCAATTAATGGGTGTACCTCTCGAATAGGCGTAGGCGTTAAGGGCGTCTGCGAACCAACGTTTGAGGTTCATCACGGATTAAAGGAGAAACAAAAATGAGCATGACCGACCCAATTGCAGATATGCTTACGCGTGTGCGTAATGCAAATTCTGCTGGTAAGCAGACGGTTTCTATGCCGTCAAGCAAAAAGCTTGCCGAAATTGCTCGCATTATGGCTGAAGAAGGCTACATTGCGGGTTATGAGGTAATTGCTGGTGAGCCTCGTGCAACACTTGAAATTACCTTAAAGTATGGCGAACGTAAAGCCAAAACCATTCAAGGTATTAAGCGCATTTCTAAACCAGGTTTGCGTATTTATGCTGGCAAAGAAGATTTACCACGCGTACTTGGTGGTTTAGGTACAGCAATCATTTCAACTAGCGAAGGCGTTATGGCTGACCGCGATGCTAGAAACAAAGGCATTGGCGGAGAAGTAATCGCCTATATCTGGTAGGAAGGGAAAGGTATTAGATATGTCACGTATCGGTAAAATGCCCATCACCGTTCCTGCTGGTGTCGATGTCAAAGTCGACGGGCATACGGTAACGGCAAAGGGTCCAAATGGCGAACTTACACGTACGTTCCCAAACAAGATTGAAATCAATATGGATGGTGCGGTTATTACCGTAAGCCCAGTTGATGACAGCCGTGAAGCACAAAGCTTCCATGGTTTGGTTCGTACTTTAATTTCTAACATGGTTGAAGGTGTTAATACTGGATTTTCCAAGAAACTTCAACTTGTTGGCGTTGGCTACCGTGCAGCATTAAAGGGTAAAGACCTAGAAATGCAGCTTGGATATTCTCACCCAGTATTGGTGAAGTGCCCAGATGGCATTTCTTTTGAGTGCCCATCACAAACAGAAATTGTTGTTAAAGGTGCAAGCAAAGAAGTTGTTGGCCAAGTAGCAGCAGACATTCGTAAATGGCGTAAACCAGAGCCATACAAAGGCAAGGGTATTCGCTATGAAAACGAAGTTGTTCGCCGCAAGGTTGGCAAAGCCGGTAAAGAATAAGACGTATAACTGATTGAAGGGAATTGAAGATGAATAAACTTCAGAAAAAACAAGCCGGTTTGCGTCGCCGTCACACTCGTGTTCGCGGCAAAATTTCCGGCACTGCAGCTCGTCCTCGTTTATGTGTGACACGCAGCAACTCTAACCTTTACGTTCAATTTGTTGACGACGTAAAAGGTGTAACCGTACTTGGTGTTTCTACTCTTGGTGCAGACTTTAAGGCAACAGGAAAGAATGGTGCCAATGTTGAAGGTGCTAAAGAATTAGGTAAAATTGCAGGTCAAAAAGCTGTTGAGGCTGGAATTTCTCAGGTTGTTTTTGACCGCGGTGGTAACTTGTATCACGGACGCATTAAGGCTTTGGCAGATGCGGCTCGTGAAGCAGGTTTGGTATTCTAAAGGAGAAGGAAGCTATGGCACGCAATAATAAGCAAGAAACCGCCGGAGCTCCCGAGCTCCAGGAACGCGTGGTTTACATTAATCGCGTTTCAAAAACAGTAAAAGGTGGCCGTCGTATGGGCTTTACTGCACTTGTTGTAGTAGGGGACGGCAATGGCCATGTAGGCGTTGGTATGGGCAAATCTGCTGAAGTACCTAACGCTATCAATAAAGGTGTAGAAGACGCTAAGAAAAACATGTTCAACGTATCTTTAACACCAGAGCGCACTTTGCCTCATGAGGCATTAGGTGAATATGGTGCAGGCCGCGTTCTTATTAAGCCAGCTCTTCCTGGTACTGGTGTTATTGCTGGTGGCCCTGTACGTGCAATCATGGAGCTTGCTGGTGTAGAAAACTGCCTAACAAAATCTTTGGGCACAGATAACGCTATGAACATTGTTAAGGCTGCAGCAGAAGGTCTAAAGTCAATGGAAACTCCTGCAGAAGTTGCAGCACGTCGTGGTGTATCAGTTGCTTCTATCTTTGGAACAAAGGAGGCATAAAATGGCTGATAAAACTCTTCGCGTAACGCAAATTCGTAGCGCAGTTAGCTGCCCTGCAGATCAAGGTAAAACACTAAAGGCTCTTGGTTTGGGAAAGATTGGGCGCACTGTAGAGCAAGTTGATAATCCATGTGTTCGCGGCATGATTTTTAAGGTAAAGCACCTTGTAAAGGTTGAAGAAATTTAATTAGGTGCAAATACATTTGCCTTTAATTTAAAAGTATTTTTTCAACATTATTCTTTTTAGTGTACAATATGCGTTGCGCTTTTTTACGCGACGCATATGTGCGTATATTGGAAGTTTGCTGACGGCGAGCTGTCAGCGCGGATAATCCGCAAGCGATTTTAGGAGAAACAATGGAATTAAAAGATTTACAACCTGCAGAAGGTTCACGTAAGACACGCAAGCGCGTAGGCCGTGGTGGCGGTTCTGGCGTTGGTAAAACTTCTGGTCGTGGTATGAATGGCCAAAAGTCACGTGCTGGTGGTGGAAAGGGTAACGGCTTTGAAGGTGGTCAAACTCCTTTGGCACGTCGTCTTCCAAAACTCCCTGGATTTACCAACATTAACCGCGTTGAATACGTGCCCGTAAATGTAAGCCGCTTAGAAGCTTGTTTTGAAGCTGGTGCAGTTGTAGATGGAGATAGCCTAAAGGCTGCTGGCATTATTAAACATGCAGATGCTCCTGTAAAAGTACTTGGAGACGGTGAACTCACCAAGGCTTTAACTGTTAAGGTTGATAAAGTTTCTGCTTCTGCTATTGCAAAAATCGAAGCAGCTGGAGGAAAGGTTGAGCAGCCTTGCTAAGCTCTATTATTGATGCATTTAAAGTACCAGAATTACGTAAAAAGATTCTTTTTACGCTTGCAATTTTGGCTCTTTACAGACTAGGTGCTTATATTCCTGTACCTGGTATTCCATTTAACCAGTTCGCTAATGCTTTTGTTGATGCTGGTGCATCAATGGCTATGCTTGACCTATTCACTGGTGGTGCTTTGTCTAACTTCTCGGTGTTTTCGTTAGGCATCATGCCATACATCACTGCTTCAATTATTATGCAGTTGATGCAAGGTGTAATTCCTGCAGTTGGACGTTGGGCAAAAGAAGGCGAGCCTGGGCGTAAAAAAATTACGCAAACAACTCGTTATTTAACACTTGCACTTGGTTTAATTAATGCAATTGGTTATTTGCTTCTTTTCCAATCCGATGCCTACGGTGTTGAATTTAGTACTGAAGTACCTTACGCATTAACTTGCTTCTTGGTTGTATTTACACTTGTTGCTGGTACAGCTTTCATCATGTGGATGGGTGAACTTATCACACAACGCGGTGTTGGCAATGGTATGTCTCTTATCATCTTTACTAGCATCGTTTCTCGTGTTCCAGAGGCAATTTATTCGTCTCTTACTTCATCTAATTCATTTGGAATGGGTTTGGCTCTAACAATTCTTATCATCGTGGTAGTTTTGGTTTGCATCCCGTTGATTATTTACGTAGAGCGCGCTCAGCGCCGTATCCCGGTTAACTACGCAAAGCGTGTAGTAGGACGCCAAATGATGGGTGGGCAATCCAACTATATTCCTTTAAAGGTTAATGCTGCTGGAGTTATCCCAATCATCTTTGCAAGCTGCATTATTTATTTCCCTGCTCAGTTGGCAGCGTTATTTAATGTAGGTTGGTTGAATACTTTTGCAAATTGGTGTTCTTCAGGTTGGGTAAACTGGCTTTTGACACTTGTGTTGATTGTTGCTTTTGCTTACTTCTATACATCAATGGTTTTCAATCCAGAAGAAACAGCAGACCAAATTCACAAACAAGGCGGAACCATTCCTGGTGTTCGTCCAGGGTATGCAACGGTTCAATACATCAAAGATGTTATTAACCGTGTAACTTTACCTGGTGGCTTGTTTATTGCTTTGATTGCTGTTGTTCCTTCAATCATTGTTGACCTTACAAGCAATAGCCTTGTTAATGCATTTGGCGGTACATCAATTCTTATTATGATTGGTGTTGCTCTTGATACAATGAGTAAGGTTGAATCACAGCTAAAGATGCATAACTACGATGGATTCTTTAAGTAGTTGCCTTGCATAAATTATTTCAGAGGCTGCTTTTTGCAGCCTCTTTTTTTGTGTGAAAGTTTTTATGTATACATGTAAATTTCACACTTGCATGATTTGCGATGCTAAAATGCAATCACCATATAATCTTTGAAAGGAATTCATATGAACATTGTTCTTTTGGGTGCTCCAGGTGCTGGCAAAGGTACACAGGCCGCAAAGCTTGTAGAAGACAAAAAACTTTGCCATATTTCTACAGGTGACATTTTAAGAACTGCTGTTAAAAATCAAACTGAATTAGGCATTAAAGCTAAATCTTTCATGGACGCTGGCGAGCTTGTTCCAGATGATTTGATAATTGACCTTATGAAAGAACGCATCCAACAGCCAGATACTCAAGCAGGCGTTATTTTAGATGGCTTTCCAAGAACAACAACACAGGCTGTTGCCCTAGATGCAATGCTTGCAGAACTTGACCGCCCACTTGATGCTGCTTTGCTGGTTGATGTTAAGCCAGAAGTTATCATTAATCGCTTATGTTCTCGTAGAATGTGCAAAGCGTGCGGTCATATTGGCACAGTTGCAGATGAAGTATGTCCAGAGTGCGGTGGAGAAATGTATCAGCGTGATGATGATAATGAAGCAACCGTTAGAAACAGACTTGATGTATACGCAACTTCAACTTCGCCACTAATTGATTACTACAGCGGATGTGACTTGCTTGTATCTATTGATGGTGACAGAAATCCAGATGATGTATACGTTGACGTTAAAGGCGCTTTAGGTCTTTAATAATTACACAACATAAATTCTTTACAAGAGGGGCAGAAAAGCCCCTCTTTTTGCCGTTTGTAGAGTTGCACGGTTCAGAAAATTTTCCCTTGCTGGTGCATAGAATTTCTCCTGTTATTATGAAAAAGTAAGAAGAGCAAATCTTACGGTTAACACATCTGTTTGCTTTTCGCATGTTTATCCACCGCCGTCATTAAGGGAGAGACTCATGAGCAGAGAACTCAAATCCATGGATGGAAACAATGCTGCAGCGTATGTTTCATATGCGTTTACAGAAGTAGCTGGAATCTATCCAATTACTCCATCGAGTCCTATGGCTGATTACGTTGATCAATGGTCAGCGCAGGGCAAGAAAAACATTTTTGGAACAACAGTCAAAGTATGTGAAATGCAATCAGAAGGCGGTGCTGCTGGAACTGTTCATGGTTCACTTACAGCTGGAGCTCTTACTACCACATATACTGCATCACAAGGTCTTTTGTTGATGATTCCAAACATGTATAAGATTGCAGCGGAACAACTTCCTGCTGTTTTTCATGTAAGCGCACGTACTGTTGCAACTCAATGTTTAAATATTTTTGGTGACCATTCTGATGTTATGGCATGCAGGCAAACTGGTTTTGCAATG
>CAZRFO010000024.1:7412-10575 GCA_964599515.1 uncultured Eggerthellaceae bacterium
CCAAGAGGTAATGGATTTATCCGCCGTTGCTCACTTGGCTGCAATTAAAGGGCATATGCCATTTATCAATTTCTTTGATGGCTTCCGTACGTCACATGAAATCCAAAAAATTGGCGTGTGGGATTACGAAGACTTAAAAGAAATGTGCGATATGGATGAGGTTAACGCATTCCGCGCGCATTGTCTTAACCCAGAACATCCTGCCGCGCGTGGTGCGCATGAAAATGGCGATGTTTTCTTCCAACATCGCGAAGCATGCAACACTCATTACAACGATTTTCCAGCTGTAGTAGAAGAATGTATGGATGCTGTTAATGCAAAGTTGGGAACAAACTACAAGTTGTTTAACTACTATGGCGCGCCAGATGCAGACAGAGTCATAGTTGCTATGGGTTCTATTTGCGACGTTGCGGAAGAAGTTATAGATTACCTTAATGGCCAAGGTGAAAAAGTTGGACTTATAAAAGTTAGACTTTACAGGCCATTTGTTACAAAGCGCTTTATCGAGGCCATTCCTTCTACATGCAAGAAAATTGCTGTGCTTGATAGGACTAAAGAGCCAGGCTCTGTTGGTGAGCCACTTTATCAGGATGTAATTAATGCTTTATACACAGAAGGTGTGACAGGTATTAAGGTATCTGGAGGCCGTTATGGTTTAGGCTCTAAAGATACGCCACCTTCTTCTGTGTTTGCTGTTTATACAGAGCTTGCTAAGGAAGACCCAGCGCGCGAATTTACTATTGGAATTGTTGATGACGTTACAAACTTATCTTTGCCGGAAGATGCATCTTGCCCAAATACTGCAGCGCCAGGAACTATAGAATGCAAATTCTGGGGCCTTGGTGGAGACGGCACAGTTGGTGCAAATAAAAACTCAATCAAGATTATTGGCGACCATACAGATAAATACATTCAAGCATATTTCCAGTATGACTCAAAGAAGACCGGTGGTGTAACTATTAGTCACTTGCGTTTTGGAGATGCACCAATTAAGAGTCCATATTATATTAACAAGGCAGATTTTGTTGCTTGCCATAATCCTTCATACATCGTGAAGAACTTCCGTATGGTAAACGATGTTAAGCCAGGCGGCGTGTTTATGATTAACTGCCAGTGGACGCCAGAAGAACTTGACAAACATCTTGGCGCAGAGGCAAAGCGCTATATTGCTGCAAATAATGTTCAAGTTTATTTGATTAATGCAATTGACCTGGCAATTCAAGTTGGTATGGGTAAGCGCACAAATACAATTTTGCAATCTGCGTTTTTTGCTCTTGCTAAAGTTCTTCCAGAAGAAGAAGCGCTGAAATATATGAAGGATGCTGCAACAAAGTCTTATCTAAAGAAGGGTCAAGATGTTGTTGACTGCAACCATAAGGCAATTGATGCAGGGGCTAGCGCATATGTAAAGGTTGAAATTCCTGCTTCTTGGGCAAACGCAACAGATGATGACGTTGCACCTGAACTTAATGGACGTCCAGAACTCGTTAAAATGGTTAAAGAAGTTATGGAACCAATTGGTCGCATGGATGGCGATAGGCTCCCAGTTTCTGCATTTGCAGACCGAGCAGACGGCCAATTTGAACTTGGCGCATCTGCATATGAAAAACGAGGCGTAGCTGTAAGTGTTCCACGTTGGGATGCAGAAAAATGCGTTCAGTGTAATTCTTGTGCCTTTGTTTGCCCGCATGCAACTATTAGACCTTTTGTGCTTAACGCTGAAGAAATTGCATCTGCACCTTCCACGCTTGTAACTATTCCAATTAAAGCAGGCAAGGGCAAAGGCGAATACGAATACACCTTGTGTGTTTCTCCTCTTGATTGCATGGGTTGCGGCGTTTGCATTGGCCAATGTAAGACACAAGCACTAACTATGGTTCCAGCCGAAGAAGAACACGCTAAGCAAGACGCGTTTGACTATTGCGTAGAGCATGTTTCTATTAAAGAAGAAATTGCAGATGATTCGCTACGTGGCAGCCAATTCAAAGAACCAATGCTTGAATTCTCTGGTTCGTGTGCTGGGTGCGCAGAAACTTCGTACGCAAGGCTTATTGCGCAGCTATTTGGCGACCGCATGTTTATTGCAAATGCAACAGGGTGTTCATCTATCTGGGGTAATCCTGCTGCTACATCTCCTTACGCAACAAACAAGCGTGGACATGGTCCTGCATGGGCAAATTCGCTTTTTGAAGACAATGCAGAATTTGGTCTTGGTATGATGCTTGGATACAACGCAGTTAGAAGCAAAATTGTAGAACTATCCAAGAAAGTAGTTAATAGCTCTAAGCCTAGTCAAAAGACAAAAGATGCTGCTCAAGCATGGCTTGATACCATGAATGATGCAGAGGCTTCTAAAGAAACTTCTAAGGCATATATTGAAGCGCTTGAAGAGCATATGCAAGAAATGTATTGTTCTGTTGCTCCTCAAATTATTGCTAACAAAGAATACCTTACAAAGAAGTCATTCTGGATTTTTGGCGGCGACGGTTGGGCATACGACATTGGATATGGCGGACTTGATCACGTTATTGCTTCTGGTAACGATGTAAATATCTTCGTATTTGACACAGAGGTGTATTCAAATACTGGCGGTCAGGCTTCTAAGGCTTCTAACATTGGCCAAGTTGCGCAATTTGCTGCAGCTGGCAAGGAGATCAAGAAAAAGAGCCTAAGCGAAATTGCTATGAGCTACGGATATGTTTATGTGGCGCAAGTTGCAATGGGTGCTAAGCCTGCACAAACGTTAAAAGCCATTCAAGAGGCTGAAAGTTATCCTGGTCCATCAATCATTATTGGCTATAGCCCATGTGAAATGCATGCAATTAAAGGTGGCATGATGAATTGCCAGGCAGAAATGAAAAAGGCAGTGGACTGCGGATATTGGAACTTGTTCCGTTATAACCCAAGTGCAGAAGTTGGAAAGAAATTCACGCTTGATTCTAAAGAACCAGCTGGCGGTTACCAAGAATTCTTGATGAACGAAGCTCGTTATAGCCGTCTAACTCGCGAATTCCCAGAGCGTGCAACTGAACTCTTTGAGAAAAATGAACAAGCAGCAATTGAGCGCTATAACCATTTGTTAGAACTTAAGGAAATGTATTCTAATAAGTAAGGTTGTTACAAGTCGCTTAATTACTGAAATATAGCTGCTTTATAAGCTGAT
>CAZRFO010000025.1:0-10556 GCA_964599515.1 uncultured Eggerthellaceae bacterium
AGCATATGATATAAAGCGAGAACAACTAGCTTGCGTTGCGTGCGGCAGAGGTCCTGGTTCTTTTACTGGTGTTCGTATTTGTATGTCTAGCGCTAAAGGCATTGCAAGTGCGCTGCACATTGGGCTAATTGGAATTTCAACTTTAGATGCAATAGCTTGGGAATGCGCAGATAGTGGCATAATTGGCAATATTGGCGTTGTAGCAGACGCTATGAGAAAAGAAGTTTATCCAGTTCGCTATTCAATTAGTGCTGGCAGTGTTGAGCGCCTAGATAATGACGCGTCCGTAAAAGCAGATGTGGCTGCAAAAAATTATGCAGAAGACGCAAACGTGAAACTTGATTACATGTGCGGTGACGGCCTTTTCAAATACGAACAGCTTTTTTGCGATATTGCGCCGTTTGTTGAAGAACAATTATGGACGCCATGCGGCAAAGGTCTTCTTCTTGCGCTCCAGGCGCTTTGGCAATGTGGAAATGCGGACCCTTTTGATGCGGCAAGACACAATCCTGCTTTTGCGCTTCCTGTTTATACGCGGCTCTCTGATGCAGAAGAGGCGGAACGCATTCGCAACGGTCTAGAGGCCAAGCCTAAAAACTTAGAGACAGGCGTGCAGGCAGACCCATCGCTTTTGGTTAAGACAGATGATGGCGCGGTAGCTGGGATGGAGCTGCAGATTGGCGAAGGCGCCAGTGATGCAAATTCTTTAGTTCATCCGCTTATTTTGGCAATAGAGTCATCTTGTGATGAAACAGCAGCTGCAATCATTGATGGAAATGGAAATGTTTTATCTAGCGTTGTTGCTTCCCAGATTGACTTTCATGCGCGTTTTGGTGGTGTTGTGCCAGAAATTGCTAGCAGAAAACACATTGAGGCAATATGTGGCGTTTGTGATGAATGCCTTGAAGTAGCAGCTAAAAATGCAGATGTAGCTAAGCTTTCTTGGGAAGATTTAGATAGCGTTGCTGTAACTTATGCTCCAGGACTTGTTGGAGCTTTAGTTGTAGGTGTTGCTTTTGCTAAAGGTACGGCTTGGGCACTTAACAAGCCATTTATTGGCGTTAATCATCTAGAAGGACACTTGTATGCAAATAAGCTTGCTAATCCTGAAATAAATCCGCCGTTGGTGGTTTCGCTTGTTTCGGGCGGCAACACAATGCTGGTGCATGTAAAAGACTGGGGTAACTATACAATACTTGGTACAACGCAAGATGATGCTGTTGGAGAAGCATTCGATAAAGTTTCTAAGGCCTTGGGGCTAGGTTATCCAGGCGGTCCTGTTATTTCACGCTATGCTAAGAGCGGAAACCCTAAAGCTATTGCGTTTCCACGTGCAATGCTTCATTCGGGAGACTTTCAATTTTCGCTTTCGGGGTTAAAAACGGCTGTAATCAATTACATCAATACAGAAACTCAAGCTGGGCGTGAATTAAACATTCCAGATATTGCTGCAAGCTTTCAAGCTGCTGTTATTGATGTCCAGGTTGCAAAAACTGAAGCGGCGCTAAAACTTACTGGTGCAAAGGAATTTTGTCTTGGCGGCGGTGTGGCTGCTAATCCTGAGTTGCGAGCAGCGTATGAAAAGCTTTGTTCAAAGCTTGGAGTTCGCTTAACTATGCCACCTATGAGCCTTTGCGGAGACAACGCTGCAATGATTTCTTTGGTTGCACTTGAACGATACAAAGCGGGCAAATTCTTTGATTTGGATGCGGACGCATACGCGCATACGAATCTAGATGAACCTTATTAAATTGTAGACATAGTTGCAGTTTTTGCTTTATTTGAACTTTTTGGTAAACTTTTTTCAAATTTTTGATAACTATTTTTCATAAAGTGCGGCACTTAAAAATAATCAATTTTCTTTACATTGTGTGTAGTAATTGAAATTTCAAATGAGAAGTAAATAGCATACTTAACGCCATAGTGATTGGAGTAACTATGGCGTTAAAGCGAAAAACAATTATTGGAGTAATTAGCGGCATTGTTTGTTGCGTGAGTGTCTTTTTGTTCACGCAAAGTGTGCAAGCGCAAGCTTATGAAGACAGAAATGCGCTTTTAGCACAATACGGTGGCGACCAAGTTGAGGTTTGCGTAGCAAGAAGAGACATTCAAGCTGGGGAAACAATAGATTCTTCATGCTTAGAAACTAAAATGTGGCTTGCAGATTTGCTGCCAAGTAATGCTGTTACAGATGTAAATGAAATTGTTGGACTAACAACTAACTCTTCTATTATTGCCGGGGAAGTTATTTCCAAAAATCGTTTTGGCGGCGCTAATGCTGAAATAGAAGTTCCAAGTGGGCTTGTTGCTGTAAGTGTTTCTGCTAAAGAAGTTCAAGCTGTAGGTGGAGCAATCACCCCGGGAATGCAAGTCGATGTTTATTCTACGGGAAATACCAGTACAACATGCATTGCGCAGTCTGTATTGGTTTTATCAACAAGTGTTAGTGTTTACGAAAACAATGACCAATCTACAACGCTTAACTGGCTTGTTTTAGCGGTACCTCCAGAGTCCGTTGAAGAGCTAATAGCGGCAGAAGAAAAAACACAATTATATTTTGCGCTTCCAGATCAAGAGCCTATTTCTGGAGGCGAGTGACATGGGTATAGCTCAAAACATTCAAGAAACCCAATACACGCAGGAACAAGTTTTTTTGTTTAGTAGTGTTTCTTCTATAAAGCAGATGTTTCCAAGTTTTAGTGCAGATGGATTGCAAGAAGCACTTTCTGATGTTGGCATTACATGGGTTTCCGATTTTTCATCTGAGTCTTCTCTTGTGAACGCCAGGAGTATTTTTGCTACAGCGGGTGTTAATGCCAGCGCTTGGGTTTATGAGCTTGAAGCTATTCCGGAAATAAATTTTGCTGCAGCGCTTGCTTTCGATAGACCGCAAAGCAATGTTTATGTATTTGCGGAAGCGGTTAGCGGTTCATATAAAAGCAGAGCTAAGCAAGCCGGAATAACAGAGCTTGTAGAACCGTCGCTTCTTAAAGTTAATATTTCTGCGCTTATCTCAAAGTTGGCTAGCGCAGATGCGTTGGTGTTTAAACAGCGCGAATGTAATCAAATTTTAGAAGAGGAACCACTTCAAGAGTTTCAAAGCATTTCAATTTTTGATACGTATGAAGAGGTAGATGCTGCTGCAGGTGTAGACACTGACATTTATGCAGACTCAGGCGCAAGTACAAACGTTGGCGCATATGCTGCGTTAGATATTTATGAAGGATTTGATGCGGATTCGTGCGAAACAGTGCTCCTTAATGCCAATTTGCACGAAAGTGGTAAAGCATTTCTTGATAATTCAACGAGCGAAATAAAAGCCGCAAAATGCGTAGATGAATTATTCGAGACTAAAGCTAAGTTTCACGAAGCTAAATATGAGTTTCACGAAATCAAAGATGAGTTTTACGAGCCTAAAACTGAGCTTTATGAAATTAAAGATGAGTTTCGTGAACCCAAAACTGAGCTTTACGAAAAACAAACAATAGAAAATGCCGCACATAAAAACTTTTCCATCAAGCATGCTTTTCTTTTGCCGGTTGTTAGCGCATCTGGCGGAAGCGGAAAAAGTAGCATTTGCGCAATAAGTGCTCTTGTATCTGCGCAAATGGGCTATAAGACTCTTGTCGTAGATGCAGACTTTCAATTTGGGAACATGCGTGAGTTTTTGTGTGATGCAACATGTATTGATAGGTCCGCCTTTTATGATACGAATACGCTTGCTTCTCTTATTGATACTCCTAGTAGGCTTCCATTTGTAGTTGCTGCACCAAAGAAACTTGAAATGGCAGAATCTGCACAAGATGCCATTTCAGACTTGCTTTCTGCGGCAGATGATTTTTTTGACGTCATTATTGTTAACACCCAAAGTTTTTGGACTGAGTCGCATGTTTTCCTTTTGAATAATGCCTCAAAAGCGCTCTTTGTGCTTGATCAAAGGTGTAGTTCTATTGAAGCATGTTCTAAGGCGATTTCATTTTGTTCTAGGTGCGGAATTGCCCCTTCAACTTATTTATTTGTTTTAAATAAATGTTCGCGTAAATCTAGCTTACACGCAAGCGAAGTTTCTTTGCGTCTAGGCGGCGCTCGTGTAGTTGAGCTTCCGGACGGTTCAAAAGATGTTGATGAGTATATATCTAGCGGAGCCGCAAAAGATTTAATTGAAGAACGAAATACCTTTTGTGTGTCTATAGAAAATGTTTTGTCTGAAATTTTGCCAGAGGCGGGAGTTCTAAAAACGAAAAACGCTGATGGAAAAAGCCTGCAAGGATTGATTGCTCGCACATTACGAAGAAAGGTTGCAGCATGTCTTTGCTAGATTTAGTCATAGAAGCACAAGGTGATACTTCTGAAAATTTGAAAAACGGAAGCTATGCAAATTTTGAATGCAGTGTAAAGAATTTGCTTAATGTTGAAGAAATCACACGGCTTCAAAAAACAAATAGCACGTTAGCTAAAAATGAAGTTAAAGCTGCATGTATGAACGTGCTTTCTAGAAGCGATTTTTCTGATTTAGATGATGAACTTCGAAATGAATATTTGAATAAATATTTAATTTATCTTTTTGGTTATGGCCCAATTGATGCTCTTATTAAAGATGAACAAATTACGGAAATTATGATTAATGGTCCTTACTCAATCTTCTATGAGAAAAGTGGAGTCATACATGAATACAGCGAAAAATTTGAAAGTGAAGAACAACTTTCCATTTTTATTGATCGCATGCTTTCATCAGCAGGTAGAAGGGTAGACGAGCTTTCTCCTTTAGTAAGCGCTAGGATAGAAAATGGATATCGCATAAATGTGGCAATAAAGCCAGTGGCATTGGGCGGGCCGTATGTAACCATAAGAAAATTTTCCGATTCACTTATGACCTTGCAAGATATGCAAATAAGTAAATCAATTGAGCCTGCACTAAATGATTTTCTTGTTCAGGCTGTTCGCAGCAAGAAAAATATTGCAGTTTCTGGTGGAACTGGTAGCGGGAAGACAACGTTACTTAATGCGCTATCTTGTTGTATTTTGCCAACCGAACGCGTGATCACAATAGAAGATTCTGCCGAATTGCGTTTCTCTGAACATAATCATGTGCTTCGCATGGAAGCAAGACAAAAAAACAGCGAAGGCACAGGTGAGGTTACTATAAAGGATTTAGTCATCAATGCGCTTCGTATGCGTCCGGATAGAATTGTTGTTGGGGAATGCAGAGGGCAAGAGACGCTAGATATGCTTCAGGCCATGAACACGGGTCACGATGGATCGCTTACAACTCTTCATGCCAATTCGTGCTCAGAGGCAATAGATAGGCTTACAACTATGGTTCGATATGGTAGTGATATCCCAGTTGAAGTTATAGAGTCATACATTTGTAGTGCAATCAATTTAATTGTTCAAACTCATAGAGATTTATGCGGACGAAGGTTTGTATGTGAAATAGCTAAACCTATTTATAACAGAGAAAAACGTATTGGAAGTGTTCGCACAATATACAAGAGAAATAGCTTTGAAAGCAAAGGTGTTTGGTTTAACAAAGATAACGCATACACAAAAAGTGAGGTGCGTGTTGTATGAACATATACGTGTTAGTAATTGTTGTTAGTTCACTGGTGTTTACGCTTTTTGTTGTTGCTCCATACGTTAATGGTTTGTTTATTGCGGCTAGAAAATCAAAACGTAAAAACGAATCTTCCTCTGGTGGTAAAGATGCATTTACAGTACTCATGCTCAATGGGATTGCTGTACTTTATCCGTTAGCTAAATTTTTGTGTGGTTTTGTATTTGTAGAAAAATATGTAAAAAAATTTGCAGTTCTTCTAAATATTGCAACACCACAGGTGCAAATTTATAAAATTGCAAGTTTTCTTATAGGCGCAGCATTAGTTATGCTGTTGGTTTGCATATTAATTATGCGTTCGTTTATAAGTGGACTATTCTTGTTTTCTTGTGTGTCTGTTGTTGCATTTGTTTGTTTTACGCACATTTGTGAAAAGAAGAAAGACGAAGAAGCACAGCAATCCAGCGTGGTTTTACAGTCTCTTAGAACTAGCTTTCAATCTGGGAAAAGTCTTGAGCAATCATTTGTGCAGATATCAAAAGAAACGCATGGTTTGTGTTCTAAATCATTTAAACGTGCAGCTTCTTCTTTGAGCTTAGGCATTGGCGCGCACGATGTACTTAAAACACTTGAGGCGGATTTAAATACAGACGAATTGGCATTTGTTGTGTGTGCGCTTGACGTTCAACGTTTAAGTGGTGGTTCGCTTTCAGATATCTTTTTAAATGCAGAAGAAAGCGTATATGAACAGGAAGAACTTAACAGAATGCTAAAAACTAAAACTGCCCAGGCAAGATTATCTGCAAAAATAGTTTGCATTATGCCGTTTGCAATACTCGCAGTTTTTTCTCTTTCTAGCACAGATTTTATTTCGTCATTTTTTGAAAGCGCATTAGGAATAGCCATGTTTATTTTTGCGCTAGTTCTTATATGTGCAGGCATTGTCATTATGAAAAACATGCTAAAGGTTGAAGGGGTAAGTCAATGATATTTAAGGATGCCAATTTGTTTCCTTTAGCTATGCTTATGCTAAGTCCGGTGATCTAATGGAAGCATTAAACATTCTAATTTCATGTGCTACTGGGGCGTTTAGCGGCTTTTGTTTGGTTCCGGAATTTACGTCTCGCTTTTCTAGAAGAAAAACTGCACGTAATCGTGCTAGAGTAAATGAAAACAAACAACAATTTCTTTCTAGCGGGTTTAATAATCAGATTCTTCGTGAATTGCTTTTGCTTTGTAAAAACAAACCAAAAGATATGCCTGTATTCGTTGTTTCGCTCTTTGCCTTTGATTTTGAAAAACTATCCAAGTGCAAAATAATCAACAGATGTTTTGATGGATTTACGCCACTTGTTTTATGTACGTTAAGGGTGCGAATCTCTTTTATATGTGCTGTCATCTTGTTTGTTTTTGGATATGCATTGTCATTTGAAATGGCAATATTTGGCGTTGTGTTAGGTTTTGCATTAGGTTTTGTAATTGTAAAACGTGCACTAAATAACGAACAACTTATGCGGCAACAAAGCATAGAGCGCGAACTAGCGCGACTGATTGATGTTGTGTGTCTTGGCATTCGGTCTGGTCTTTCAATAGATAAAAGCATTGTTTTGTACGAAAAACATTTCAATACGTTTCTTGCAACCGAGCTGCGTTTTGCTACGGAACTTTGGAAAATTGGCCTATACACAACCCAAGATTCACTTTTAATGCTTCGAAATTTTTACGATTCAAGGATGCTTTCACTTTGTGTCCAGGGAATAAATCGCGCACTTAGCCAGGGAACTTCCATTATGAACGACCTTCAGATGTTGGCAACGCAAATAAGAAGCGAATACAAATCATCTGTAGAAGAAAAAATTGAAAAGGTGCCGGTAAAGATGATGGTACCAACTGGTCTGTTGATACTGCCTGCAATGCTGATATTAGTCATGGGCCCTGTACTGATTCAGCTGCTTGGGTAGATGTTGGTTGGATATCAAAAATGAAAACGATTAGGAGATTTAAACATGAAAAAACTGCGAGATTTCTCAAACAAGATTTGCGCAAGCGCAACCTTAAAGTTAATGGATATAAAAGGTCAGGGAACAACAGAGTATGCCATCATAGTTGGCGTATTGGCCGTAATCGCAATAGTGGCAATTTCTTCATTCAAGCCAAAATTAGAAGAACTATGGACGGGAATTGCAGACGGAATAAATGCTTTATAGGAAAACAAAGACGCGTTTGTATGTGGAAGAAACATCCTAATTCTATGTTTGAGCTGCGCGAACGCGCGCAAATTCACTTGCGATGCAATTGCGGGCAAGCAACACTTGAATACGCAATTGTTTTACTTGCCATTCTTTCTATCATCTGTGCGCTTGGCGTGATATCCAACGCATTAAATGAAGGCTTGTTAGTTGAGCACGCAATGCAAAGCGCTCCATATAACGTTGACGCTGGAAATATTTCAAATTTTTTGGATGTATTTTTGTTCTAGGAAAATAGATGTTGAAGTTTTTTTACAACATAGCATGTTTAAAGCTAGTACGTGATGAATCTGGCCAGTCTAGCGTCGAAGCAGCATTTATGCTTCCCGTTTTGTTGGTCTTGGTTTTCATTTTGCTTCAACCTGGAATCATTTTATACGATGAAATGGCTATGCGTTTTGCTTGCGCCCAAACATGTAGGCTTGTTTCTACCGGAAACGAATCTATGACCGAAATATATGAAAGCTATGCATTAGAGCGTCTTGCTTGTGTGCCAAAACACGATTTGTTTCATGTTCATTCAGATCAATGCAGTTGGGATATATCAATAAATGGAAATGATTCAAGCAAAGAGGTGCAAGTAAGTATTTCTGGAAAGATAAAACTGTTGCCACTGTTTTCTGATGTTTATAGGCTTGTTGGAGCGGCCGATGAAGATGGATACATGCAACTCAGTGTATCTGAAACGCAACTTGTTTTGCCTACGTGGTTTTGTGCTGCATCTTCTCCATCTTCAAGTGTTGGAGAGTGGGTGCCATAAATATGCTAAACATCTACAAAGAAGACGGTGGGTATTCAACAGTAGCAATGCTTGTTGCGCTTATGCTAACGCTTTCGTTGCTTTTTTCTACTGCACAAGTTTACAGGATAAATAGTGCATCTGCCTCTATTCAAGAAGTAGCAGATGTTTCTGCTTTAGCTGCAGAAAATACAGTTGCGCAGTTCGTTACGTGCTCTTCTGTATGCGATGCAGTTCTTTTAACATGCACATTAACAGGGTATGGATGCGCTGCTCTAAGTGTTGTTGCTTTTTGTATACCAGGCGGTGCAAGTGTAGGAAAGTCGCTTCTAAGTGCCGGAAGAGCAGTAATCAAAACCAGGAATACTTTTGCCCAAAACGCCGTAAAGCTCCTTAATGTTTACCAAGAGGCACTACCATTTTTAGCGGCTGTAAACGCTTATGCCATAGCGGAAGAAAACAACAAAACTGTATCTGGAAGCAGCTATAAAGCACTTGCAATTTTGTGTCCATTTACTGCAGAAGAGATAAGCGTAGATTTAGAAGATGCTTCTGCCTTGTTTGATGAAATAGAAGAAAAGGAAGATGAGTTATCTGAAACTGCAGAAAAAGCAAATGAGGCGCTCTTACAAGCAGAAGCAATAAAAAAGGAAGCCTACATGGCAGATTGTGGAAATAATCCTAGTTCATGTGCTTACGAACGTGCTGCGTCTTTGGCAAGCTTGAGTTCAAGTAAAAACCCGCTATATAGAAATGTAGAAACATGGAGTTACTCCGTGGCATTAAATAGAGCAAAAGCATACTATGCAAAAAGACTAAGCATGGAACCAGTACAAAGTTCAAGTGTAAAAGAACGCGCACAAGCTGAACTGCGTAAAATTTACTATCAATATATGTGCTCAATACTTAAAGGTGCATACGTAATAGAAACAGATGATGAATTTTCAGCATACCTGCCTAAGGCACCACAAAACAAAGAAGAATGGCAACAGACAAGTCTATATACAGAAAAGCTGTTTCCTGTGAGCGTATCTTCCGGAGCAGATGTTGCACATGCATGGAGAGGTTGCCCTGGTGCTGCGTCTGTATCGTATTACTGCTCGCTATATGATATGGAGCAAAACAATTATGGCGTTTGTGAATTCTGCCAGTTCAAAGCATCAAATTTTACGCAAATAGCATCTCTTACTAGTAAAGTTTCAAGCGGCTTTGAATATCATTACAACATCATTGCAGATAGTTTATTCGAATACGAAAACTTGCGAAATGAATGCTTAGAACTTGAATCAGAAGTTAAGGAAACATCCACATCTTTTTTTGAGGATTGCATAGATGCAATAAAAGCTAGTATGAATGTGCGGATTGAAATCGACCCGCCTGGGAAATATGGCGCAGTAGCCATTGTTGTTGACACTGGTAAGCTTTCATCTAGCGCTAAATTTGCATCTCAATTTGTGGATGAAAGTGTTTATTCAAATGTGCGTTTAGCCGTATCTGGTGCAACTTTAATTGAAGATACAAGTGATGAAAACGCAAGCGTGTTAACAGGGTTGCTTGATGGTATATACGCTGGAAATAATTCAACACTAGGTATTGACGGTTTGGTTCTCTCATTTTGGAGCACTTTACTTAAAGCAAATACAGATATGCAAAATGGCATTACTGGCGCTATCAGTTCTGCTTTAGATGCTCTTCCTGTTATTGGAAAAACGTCACTTTCCAATTGGGTTGAAAGTAAACTTGAAGATATGTTTTCCGATTTAGGTATTTCGCCTGCATACTTGGGAATAGTTAAACCGGTTTTGGTAAATAGCGCATCTGTTGCACAAGAAGATACATCTGGATTACTAGGCGGATTTTATTCTTTTCAGCAGGGAGCAATTTTTGCGCAAAGCATTTCAAGTGCAGCTATGACGCAAAACATATCTTCGCTTGAGCACAAGCTAGACAGCCTAACACTTGATAGCAGCTTTGAACTTGAAATTGCAGAAATAAATCTATTCGGAGAATATGG
>CAZRFO010000026.1:0-10491 GCA_964599515.1 uncultured Eggerthellaceae bacterium
AAATTACGTGGAATATTTCAAGTCAAGAGATTTTGAAGACATAGTAGTTTCTGCTAAAGCGCACGATGTGCCAGCAACAATTGCAACGTATAGGCTTCTTCATGAGCGAATTCCAGAAGTCCCGCTGCATATTGGAATAACAGAAGCTGGAACAACATTTCAAGGAATAATAAAGTCTGCTTGCGGCCTGGGCATTTTGCTTGAAGAAGGTATAGGTGACACTATGCGAATTTCTCTTACAAGTGACCCAACAGAAGAAGTAAAAGCATGCTGGACTCTGCTTTCTGCGCTAGGTCTTAGACGCCGCGGTGTAGAAATTATTAGCTGTCCAACGTGTGGGCGCACGCAAGTTGACTTAATTTCGCTTGCCAAGCAAGTTGAAACGCGCCTTGCTAATGTGGAGCGACCAATTAAAGTGGCAGTCATGGGTTGTGTTGTAAACGGCCCAGGGGAGGCGCACGACGCCGATATTGGTGTCGCATGCGGGCCGGCTTCGGGTATAGTGTTTGTGAATGGACAAACTCTTCGCAAAGTAAATGAAGACGAAATCGTAGATGCATTGATAGAGGAGATTAACGCATTATGAATAATGTAATAAAAATGAGCCAGGTTTATGCTCCAACATTAAAAGAAGACCCAAATGATGCAGATATTGCTTCTGCCAAATTGCTAACGCGAGCAGGTATGATTCGCAAAGAAGCCGCAGGCCTTTTCACATTTATGCCGCTAGGCATGCGTGCGCTTCATAAAATTGAAACTATTATTCGCGAAGAAATGGATAGTCATGGCGGTCAAGAACTGCTAATGCCTTTTGTGCAAAACGCGCAACTTTGGCGCGAAAGCGGCAGATGGGATGTTTATGGCGAAGAAATGCTTCGCTTTACAGACCGTCACAATATTGAATTTTGCCTAGGGCCAACACATGAAGAGGTTATTACAGATCTCATTAAAAACGAACTTCGCAGCTACAAAGACCTTCCAAAAAATCTTTATCATATTCAGTTGAAATTCCGCGATGAACGCCGCCCACGTTTTGGCTTGTTGCGCAGCCGCGAATTCATTATGAAAGACGCTTATAGCTTTGATGCAACTCAAGAAGGCTTAGATGAAAGCTACATGCAAATGCGCGATGCGTATTCAAAAATGTTTGAGCGCATGGGTTTTGAATACAGGATTGTGCAGGCAGATTCTGGTCAAATTGGAGGAAGTGGCTCAGAAGAATTTATGGCACTTGCAGAAACCGGCGAATGCGAGCTTGTATATTGCGACTGCGGTTATGCAGCAGATACAGAAATTGGCGCTTGTTCTCCAAACCCAGTTGAATATGAGGCAAGCGAAATTACAAAGATTTCAACTCCTGGTGTTCATACAATTGCAGAGTTGAGCGAATTTTTGCATTGCGAAGAATCCGCGTGCGCTAAAGCATTTAGCGGCATAGACGAAAATGGAGAAATTTGGGTCATTTTTGTACCTGGAAACTACGAGGTAAATGAACTTAAAGCTGGCAATGTAATTCCTGGTTTCCGTCCGCTTACTGACGAAGAAATGATAGAGGCAAAGCTTGTTAAAGGTTCTATGGGGCCAGTTAATTTGCCTGCTGGAGTTCACGTTGCGGCAGACCTTTCGCTGCAGGCAATTAGCAGGTGGGTAGTTGGTGCAAATGAAGACGGATTCCACTTTGTTGGTGCAAAACTTGGGGAAGACTTTAAGGTTGAAGTTTGGGCAGATTTGTGCGTTGTGAAATGCGGTGACGTATGTCCAAACTGTGGCGCGCAGTTGCAGAGTGCTCGCGGCATTGAAGTCGGGCAAATCTTTAAGCTTGGAACAAAATATTCTGAGTCTATGGGTGCAACTTTCATGGATGTCAACGGCAAGGAAAAGCCATTCATTATGGGTTGCTATGGTGTTGGGGTTTCCCGTACCTTGGCTGCTGCAGTAGAGCAAAGCCATGACGAAGCTGGCATCATTTGGCCGCTTCCTATTGCACCTGCTCATGTTTGTGTTGTCCCTCTTGCTGTTGGCGATGATGTTGTAGAACCTGCAGCTAATGGAATTGTTGAAAAGCTTGTTGAACTTGGCTTAGAGGTATGCGTTGATGACCGAAAAGAGCGCCCAGGTGTTAAATTTGCAGAAGCAGACTTGCTTGGCTGGCCGCTTCAAATAACTGTGGGCAAACGTGGACTTGAAGCTGGCAATGTTGAAGTAAAAATTCGCGCAACGAACGAAAAGTTTGATATGCCACTTGTATCTGTTGAGCAAAAATTTGATGCATTTGCCCGTAGCATGCGAAAAGACCCAGCACATGCAGATTTTGAGGCTTTGAAGTAGGGCGCGAGCAGTGACTTTTGACATGCAAGTAAACATGGAAGAAAAATACCAAACTGGACAGCCGCATGCGGTGCTTTTTGACTTAGACGGAACGCTTATAGATACATACCAGATTATTCTTGCATCGTTTCGCCATACTGTAAAAACATTGCTTGGGCGTGATTTCCCAGATGAAGTACTAATGCAAAAAGTCGGGCAACCTCTTACTGTACAAATGTGGGATTTCACAGATGACCAAGAATTACATGATGAAATGCTTCGTGTTTATAGAGAGCACAATGAAGCTACTCATGATGCACTGGTAAAAGCGTTTCCAGGCATTCCAGAGATTCTTTGTGCCATCAATCAAAAGCATATTCCTTGCGCTGTTGTGACATCAAAAATGCATGCCCTAGCGCAGCGTGGTCTTCATTTTTCTGGAATAGAAAGCTATATAGATTTCATCATAAGTCCAGATGATTGCCCAATATTTAAGCCAAACCCAGAGCCTGTCTTGTTGGGGTGCGCCCGCCTTGGTGTGCAGCCTAAAGATTGCTTGTATGTAGGCGATAGTCCATTTGATATTCAAGCAGGTAATGCTGCCGGGTGTAAGACAGTAGCAGTTTTGTGGGGTATGTTTTCTGAAGATGCCCTGCGCGCAGAAAACCCAGATGTTGTTTGCGCACGCCCAGAAGAACTACTAGACGTAATTTTTGCCGCTTAACCTGCCAGCCCACCCGCACGCGCGCTGTGCGGTCGTGTTTTTGTACGCATCGTGGAAATTGCCTAGTGTGTGCTGCTCTGTGGTAAAATTCTAGATTACTATTTATACGGAAAAAGAGGAACCCTATGTCATTAATGGATTCTATATCAGATATATTTTCGGGATTTTCTGCTCGAACATCGGTTGATTTAGCAATCGACCTTGGTACAGCAAACACTCTTGTTGCTATACCGGGGGAAGGAATTGTTATCAACGAGCCTTCAGTTGTGGCAATAGAAAAAAGCACGCACCGCGTTTTGGCTGTTGGTTCAGAAGCAAAAAACATGATTAACCACACGCCAGATGCTTTTACAGCTGAACATCCTTTGAAAGATGGCGTTATTGCAGATTACGATGTTACAGAGGCCATGCTTTCTGCTTTTATAAACCGTGCAACGCTTCGCAAATATCCGTGGCAATCAAAGCCAAAGATTGTTATTTGTATTCCTTGTGGCGCAACATCTGTTGAAAAGCGTGCCGTATTTGAAGCTGCCATTCAAGCCGGAGCCCGCCAGGCGTATCTTGTTGAAGAACCTATGGCAGCAGCAATGGGTGCAGATTTACCAGTAACACAGCCAGTTGGTTCTATGGTTGTAGACATTGGTGGCGGCACAACAGAGGTAGCTGTTATTTCTTTGGGCGGCATAGTAACTTCTTCATCTTTGCGTTTGGCTGGTAATCGTATGGATGAGGCAATTGCTACGCACCTTCGTGATTTGCTGGGAATTAAAGTTGGCGAACGCACTGCAGAATTTATCAAGATTTCTATAGGTTCTATTCTTCCTTTTGAAGATGGCCGTGAACGCGATTTAATAATTTCTGGTCAGGACGTTTATACAGAACAGCCTCGTGAAGTAAAAATTCAATCTGAAGATGTGCGCGACGCTTTGCGTGCTCCAATTGAAGAAATGGTGCTCTATATTAAGGAAACTTTCAAGAAGACCAATCCAGATCTTGCAAGCGACATCATTCGCAATGGTATTTTGCTTACTGGTGGCGGCGGTCTTTTGAGCGGTTTGGACCGCTACCTGACAGATAGGCTAGAAATTCCTGTTTGGGTAAGCGAAACAGCACTTACTAATGTTGTTATGGGGTGTTCAAAAGTTCTTGAAACTCCAACGGCGCTAAAACAAACGCTCATGAGGTCCAAATAATATGAGGTTTTAGGTTTTGGAGCAATTTAGCAGCAAAAGAAAGACACCTTTTAATCCAAGAGTTCTTTTCGTGGTCTTGCTTGTGTGCGCGCTAGGTGCGTGTGGTCTATATGGCAAGGAAGGCGAAAACGGCATTCTGCACAAAATTCAAGGCGGCGCTAGTGTTGTAAGTGCGCCATTTCAGTATGCTGGCACGCTTTTGGGTTCTGCTTTTGCCGATGCAACAGAAAACGTAGACAACGCTCTTGCAAGCAGTGCTACTTTAAGTGAACTTCAGGAAGAAAATGCGCAGTTACGTGCGCAGGTTGCAGAACTTGAAGAATATAAACAAGAAGCGCAGCGCCTTGAGCAACTTCTAGAGATAGATACAACGTATCGCATTAATGGCGTTTCTGCTAGGGTTGTTGGACGCAGTACAGAAGCATACAATCAAACAATCACAATTGATGTTGGCGAAAGCTCTGGTGTTGATAGCGGTCAAACTGTCATGGGTCCAAATGGAGTTATTGGTCAGGTCATTTCTACAACATCTAATACCGCTACCGTGCGTCTTTTGACAGACCCTTCAAGTGGCGTTGCCGTGCTTATCCAGTCTAATAGAAGCGAAGGCATTGTAGAAGGCTCGCTTGAGGGACTGCTTTATTTGGACTGCATTGACGAATCTGTAACGGTGCAAATTGGAGACGTAGTTGTAACATCTGGCTTAGGCGGAAGCTACACGCGTGGGCTTATTGTTGGCACTGTTATTCGCGTTGATGAAAAACAGGGCGAATCCGAGCGAGTCATTGTTGTTTCGCCTAATGAAAACGCAGGGCCGTTACAAGAAGTGACAGTAGTTTTAGGGTTGGGCTCTAGCCAAAGCACGTCAACCGGAGACGAGCAATGAGTGCGCTAAAGTCTAATGCAAGTTTAATAATTGGCTCTATTCTTGCTGTTTTGTTTCAAATTATTCTTGCACCAAGTATTAGCTTAATGTATGCAACGCCAAATTTTATACTTGTGTTTGTTGTTGTGGCTTCTATTTTTAAACACAGTGCAGCATGCTATGTTACAGCCTTTGTACTCGGTCTTATTTATAACTTGATAGGAACATCAACTGTTGGAGCTATGGCAGTTTGCTTGCTTTTGTTGAGTTTTGTCTTGGTAAGTGTGTTTTCTGTAATAGAGGGAAGCCACCCAATTGTTGCTGTTCCAACGCTACTTGTATCATGTATTGTTGTAGAGGTGCTTTATGCGCTTGTGCTTATTGCTCTTGGGCAGCAGATGAGTTTTGTAGATGCGTGTATATACGGTGCTATTCCAAATGCAATATACGATGTAATTGTAGGTCTTATAATTTACCCAATTGCTTCATCTATTTTGCGCCATGATTCCACTACTACAAAAGCGCAAATTAACATGGTAAGTTTTCGCTAAGGAGCAATAGATGTTATTTGCTATTATCGCTTCTGTGATTGCACTTATCGTTGTAATTTTAATTGTGCTGCTTATAAGCTTTCTTAGGCAAAGAGCAAAAGAAAACCGTGTTGCGTCACCCAAAAAGCAAGTTCAAACAGTTTCTTCTGTTGGCGTGCATTCCACATTGCCAGAAGAAGCTAAACGAACCCCCATTACAACTGATTCAACTGGCGCTCCAGTTAAGTCGCCTGCAGAGGCACTAAAATCGCGATTCATATTTATGGCTGGTGCATGTGTTGCTGTATTTGCGGCGCTTTTCGCAAAGCTTTTTAGTATGCAAGTTCTAAGTTCTTCAAGTTATGTTAGTGCAGCAAACGACAACCAATACACAACAATTAGCACAGATGCAGCACGTGGGTACATTTATGACAGAGACGGTATTCCGCTTGTAAAAAACAGGTCTAGTTTGACCATTTTGGCAGATTCGGACGTTATTGATAACCACGATGTTGTAAACAGGCTTTCTGTTGTTTGCGGTGTTCCTCACAATATTATTCGCCAGCGTTTGCAAGATACAACTAACGGTGCACAAAACAAACGTACAATTGCAAGTGATGCGTCGTTTCGTAACTGTGCATTTATTGCAGAACATTCCGATGCTTTTCCTGGTGTAAATATTGACACCAAAACTGTTAGAGAATATCCATACGGGGCACTTGCTGCACACGTGCTTGGCTATACGGGAAGCGTATCGAGCGAAGAGCTTGAAACTGTTTCTGATGGTAGAAACATTGAAATGGGAGACACTATTGGCAAAAGTGGCGTAGAGGCAAGCTATGATGACATTTTGGCTGGAGACCATGGGCAGCGCGTTGTAGTAACAGATGCTAATGGCAATGTGTATGATGTTGTTAGCGAAACATCGCCCAAAAAAGGCTCCAATGTGTATCTTACAATTTGTGG
This sequence comes from uncultured Eggerthellaceae bacterium, assembly GCA_964599515.1. Classification (GTDB taxonomy): domain Bacteria; phylum Actinomycetota; class Coriobacteriia; order Coriobacteriales; family Eggerthellaceae; genus CAKUOV01. Next base: position 6,586 of record CAZRFO010000026.1, read on the forward strand.
ACCAGCGCAATACACTGCAGAAAAAGCTCTTAGAGATCTAATTGGCCCAGAAGATGGGGCAATAGGTTCCGGCACTGGCACTGCTGGTGCTGTATTTGCAATGAACCTAGAAGACGGCGGGGTTTCTGTATTGGCAAATTTCCCAACGTATGCACCTGAATCATTTAATGGCGGAATTTCTCAAAGCATTTGGGATATTTACAACACAGAAGACTCAAGATACCCGCTCCTTAACAGGGCAATTGCTGGCACATATCCTGCCGCGTCAACATTTAAGGCATTTACCGGAATGGCTGGCCTTGAATATGGATTTGCGGATACAGAAAAAGAATGGGACTGTCAAGGCACATGGGACGGTTTTGATTCTGGCGACTGGCAGGACTGCTGGTTGGAAAGCGGCCATGGAGAACTTAATTTTCACGAAGGCATAGTGAATTCCTGCGACGTTGTGTTTTACGAGATTGCGAAGGATTTCTGGGATGCTGGGCAATCTGGAGAACTTTCTGCAACTGCTATGCAAGACGTTATTCGCAAATTTAACTTTGGGCAAGCAACTGGAATTGATATAACAGGTGAAGCAACTGGACGTGTGCCGGATGCCGCATGGAAAGCAGAATATTTTAAGGATGTTCCTGAAGAGGCACAGTGGCGCGGCGGTGATATGACAAACATGTCAATTGGTCAGGGCTATGTGCTTATAACGCCTGCTCAGCTTGCTGTTGCTTATGGAGCTATTGCTACAGGTAACATTTATAAGCCACACCTTATGAAGGAAGTGCGCAACGATGCAGATGAAGTTGTTGTGCAATATTCTACAAAGATTTTGGGAAGCCCAGACGTTAAAGAGGCTAACTTAAAAACAGTACGAGACGCGCTTCATGGCGTAGCAACAGAAAACTCAAATTTGAAGTCGCTTTTTGATGCGTATGGAATTGATGCAGCATGTAAAACTGGTACAGCAGAAATGGCGGGCAAGAATGACTACGCTTGGTTTGCATGTTATGGCCCATACGATAATCCAAAGTATGTTGTAACTGTTATTATAGAAGAAGGCGGCGGTGGTTCTTCAGCTGCAGCCCCTGTTGGCGCGCAGGTTCTAGCAGCGCTTATTGGAAGTGATGAAGGCTTATATGATTCTTCAAGTATGGGAAAGATAGAAGGTTCAACAGGTAAAGTTGTTGAACGTGAAGAATCAAGCGAAAGCACAGGAAGGACGGACTAGTATGGATTATTACTTGCCTTCCTCAAACTCTACGCAGTCGCTTGGTTCGCATGGAAACAGGCAGTCTGGTCTTGCATCAAAATTCAATATTCCGTTTCTTATTGTTGTAGCGCTTCTTGTTCTTGTTGGCCTGCTTACTGTGTATTCTGCTGTATCGCACGATTCGGAAACATATAGTTTTTCGCGCCAGTGCGCGGGCGTTGGAATTGGCATAGTGGCAATGCTTATCATGTGGAACTTTGATTACAGGCATCTTGAAAACATGGTTGGCATCTTGCTGGTTATAAATGTTGTTTTGATACTTTCGCCTCATTTGCCAGTTATTGGTGTTGAATCTAAAGGTGCAAAATCGTGGATTAAGATTGGCATGACCGTACAACCTGGCGAATTTGCCAAGGTCACAGTTTTGTTTTTGGCAGCAAGCTTGGTTGCAAAATATGGCGGCCGCCTAGATGACCCGCGCGAATATTGCAAATGCGTAGGAATAATGGCAATTCCTTTTTTGTGTATCATGACACAGCCAGACTTAGGTACAGGTTTGGTTTATTTGTTCATTGACGCCATTGCTCTTATAGTCGGAGGAGCTCGTCCGAAATACATTTTGCTTACTATTGCTGTGGCTGCTTTGGCAGTTGTACTTGTTTTGGTACTAGATGAATTTCTTAAATACGACACTGGCGATGGAACATACGAATACAAGATTTTAAAGAATTATCAACGCAACAGAATTACTGTGTTTCTTAACCCAGATTCAGACCCAACAGGGGATGGTTACAACCTAAAGCAGGCTCAGATTGCAATTGGATCTGGTGGCTTTTTTGGTAAGGGATTTGGTAATGGCACTCAAACTGCACTGAATTATTTGCCAGAGGCGCCTACAGATTTTATTTTTTGCGTATTGGCTGAAGAAGCTGGTTTTGTTGGTGTTGCTGTGCTGCTTATTTTGTACATTTTGCTTATTAAGCAATCGTTTAATATAGCTAAAAATTCATCAGACTTATTCGGAAGCATACTTGTTATGTGTGTTGTTGGCATGTGGCTTTTCCAAATTTTGGAAAACATAGGAATGGATTGCGGACTCATGCCTATTACTGGAATTCCTTTGCCCTTTATGAGCTATGGATCTTCGTTTATGGTTGTGAACTTTGCTATGTTGGGTATTATTGGAAGCGTTTGGAAACATAGCGTAACTTCTTCAAGGGGGATGAACTTATGAAATTGCCTATAGATATAGGTGCACTAATTAGTGCAGCAACAGATATAAATGCTGCAAAAGAAACCCCTGTTTCTTTAAGCGTATACATAAGCATAGATGCACCAGCAAAACTTGCTGCATATGCACGTAATACCTTTGCGAGTGCTGCAAGCCATGTGCGTATGACAATAGCTTACCTTGATAACTTTGATGCGACGCACTGTAAAGACGAAGACTTTGTTGTTATTGTTGCAGGCGAGAGCGACATTGCAGGTGTTGCTTGTGCTGCAGTTAGATGCGCCGGTACACCATGTGTGGTTTTAGCTCCAGAAACTTATGTTTCAGAGGGTGAATACGCTGTGCCCGACGGAGACCTTATTGTCATAGATAGCTTTGAAGACGCTTGCTTATACAAAACATCTGTGCGTATAGGGGAATGGATTGCAGAGGTTTGCCCTGCTAAAAGGCTATCTTTTGCTTTGGCATTTCCTTTTGTTGCGCGCCCTTTAGCAAACGAAGTTGTTCGTGCGACAGCTATGCAAAATGCAGGCATTGGCGCGGTAGTTATTTTACCTGGTGCAGACATGCCGCTTATGACACTTAATCAGGCAAAGATGATACTAGAGATAGCTGCAGCTTATGGACAAGCTATCACGAAAGACCGCATTCCAGAAATTTTGGCTGTTGTTGGTGGCGGTTTTGCTGCCCGCTCTGTTGCAAGAAACGCTGTTGGCGCAATCCCAGCTCTAGGTTGGGCAATAAAAGGCACAATAGGTTATACGGCAACATATGCAATGGGTAAGGCTGCCATTGAATATTTTGAGAACGGCGCAGGTGTATCTGGTGTTGGTTCTTTGGTTACAGGCACTGCAGAAAAAGGCGCGTCTTTAGCCAAGCGCATTAAAGGTGCACTAGATTCACTAAATACAAGGGGAACTGATGACTGATTTATGGCCATATGTTCAAGAGCTTGTGGCAAAAGTTGAACGCCCAGCTAGATATTTAAACCACGAGTTTGGTTGTGTTTATAAGCCAGAAGCGGAATTCCGTTTTGCAATGGTTTACCCGGACACATATGAGCTTGGGCAAGCTAACCAGGCGGTTCGCATACTTGTAAATGCGGTAAATGCGCGCGAAAACCTTGCCGCAGAGCGTGCGTTTTTACCTGCCCCAGACATGATTGATGCAATGAGGCAGGCAAATGTTCCGCTATTTTCAATTGAAAGCTGTGCGCCGCTTAGTGAATTTGATGTAATTGGAATTACGCTTCCGCATGAACTTTGCGCAACAAATGTGTTAGAAGTGCTTAGTCTTAGCGGCATTGCGCTTCATGCAGAAGAACGCACAGAGGATGACCCGTTTGTTATTGCGGGTGGTCCGTGTACATATAATCCAGAGCCTTACGCGCCATTTTTTGATGCTTTTCTCATAGGAGAAGGCGAAGAATCTGTACCAGAAACAGTAGAAGCAATTGCAAAACTAAAAAAGA
>CAZRFO010000027.1:0-10195 GCA_964599515.1 uncultured Eggerthellaceae bacterium
GGTAACAGGTGGCTTTGTAGACGATGCGCAAGCCGTAACAAAAAGCTTTCCAGGGTTTTTCGCCTGCATAAAAAAACTTGGGATAGACGTTGATGTGTTTGGTATGGATTAAATAAACATGCAGCATGCCTTGTAAAACTGCGCGTATGCCAAAACGCAAATGCCTAGCAAAGAAGAGCGCGCCATGCAAAACATAACGCGCGCCTAGAAATACAAAGGAGTTAAAACTTATGAACATGGATTTCACGCATAAACTTGCCATTCCTATGGAAGTCAAAGAAATGTATCCAGTTTCTGCCGAGACTGCACAAACAATAGACGCCGGCAGAATTGAGCTTAAAAATATTCTTGCTGGCAAAAATGACAAATTTGTTCTCATAATTGGTCCCTGTTCTGCAGATAGTGAAGAGCCGGTGCTAGATTATATTTCCCGTCTTGCTAAAGTTGCAGAAAAAGTAAAAGATAAAATTTTCATTGTTCCGCGCATTTACACAAATAAGCCCCGCACAACAGGTCTTGGTTACAAGGGCTTGCTGCATCAGCCTAATCCAAATGAAGCGCCGGATATGTTTAAAGGCATCATTGCAACGCGTGAGTTGCATATGCGCGCAGTTGAAGAAACCGGCTTTATTTGCGCAGATGAAATGCTATATCCGGAAAACTATAAGTATTTGGATGACATTTTAGGGTATGCAGCCGTAGGCGCAAGGTCTGTAGAAGACCAACAACACAGACTAACCGCAAGTGCAATGGAAGTCCCAGTTGGGATGAAAAATCCAACAAGCGGAGATTTGTCTGTAATGATGAATGCAATTTATGCGGCACAACAAAAGCATACGTTTTTGTATCGCGGCTGGGAAGGTCATTCGTATGGCAATCCATATGCGCATGCAATCATGCGTGGGTATTCCAATGAATATGGCACTACGTTTCCTAATTACCACTATGAAAATATTAAACGTGTGCAGGAATATTATGAAAAAATGGACTTACAAAACCCTGCCATTGTTATAGATACAAACCATGCAAATTCAGGTAAAAATCCATTTGAGCAGCCGCGCATTGTGCATGAGATTCTTGATTACAGGCGTCATCATGAAGATCTTGCAAAGCTAATTAAAGGCCTCATGATTGAAAGCTACATAGAGGATGGTTCTCAAAAAGTTGGCGAAGGCACCTACGGAAAATCCATCACAGATGCATGCCTTGGCTGGCAAAAATCGGAGCGTTTGATTTACGAAATAGCGGAAATGCTGTAAAATATCTGTTTCATGATTTGGTGCAATCAAAATTCAAACACGCCACGTGCCATTTCTGATACAAGAAAAAGTAACAAGGAATTAGGAAAAGCCGTGGCTTCAAAACGTGTAGTACAAGCAAAATCAAACAAGAAATGGCTGATAGTTGCCGCTTCTTGCGTATTTGTTTGTGCTTGCGTATTTGCGGCGTTCGCAAGTTTTGAAATAGCATCTGCAGACCGCAACGCAAGCGACACATCGGTTGGCTTAAATGAAAGTACAAGCTTTAGTGGCGTTGTTGAATTGAGTTCTCTTGGCGGGCAAACGGCAGAAAATGACCTTTCAGGTGAAAGTTCAAACGCCCTTGTTTTTAGCGAACGTACATCGCTTGCAATAGCTTCTTATTGCGATATTTCCTCTGGACTTGAAATAATGAATGCACGTTTGGAACAAGAACGTATTGCAGCGGAAGAGGCAGAGCGTATAGATGAAGAAAATCACATCAAGCAAGCTCAAGAGGCGCAAGCTGCATGGCCTGGAAATTCAACGCTTTCCAGCGTAGATTTCACGGTTGGAAAAGAAGCATTTATTGAAGAATGGACAGAGCGCATAGATGCTTACCTTGCAGGGTCAAATTTGGCGGGGTACGGTCAAGCATTTGCAGAAGCTGCCTGGGAATACGGAGTAGATCCGCGCTGGTCACCTGCAATTTCAAACACAGAAAGCGGTAAAGGCGCAAATTGTTTCTTGCCTTATAACGCTTGGGGTTGGGGTAGTTCAAGTTGGTCTAACTGGACAGATGCAATTTGGACTCATGTTGCTGGCCTTGCTAAAGGTTATGGTTATAGCATCACGGAATCCGCCGCCTCTGTTTATTGTCCTCCAAATTCAACTAACTGGTATTACAATACTCTTTCCGAAATGGCTAGCATTTAGTGAGCAAAGGCTAATTTGAAAATTGCTTTGCGCTAGGCAGTCTTTAGTCGGCTTACATTATGCTAGACAAGCGCTTATTTGCGCTAGAATAAGCAAATGTTTGCTTGCCTTTTAGACTGACTTGCGTTTATGGAATAGGAAGCACTATGAGCAATGTGATAGTAGTAGGATGCGGAAGAGTTGGTTCGCAACTTGCTAATTTGCTTTCAGATAACGGAAGTAATGTTTGCGTTATAGACCGCAACGAGGAATCTTTTAGTAATCTTGGGCGCAATTTTAATGGCGTAAAACTGCAAGGCATTGGCTTTGATGAAGAGCTGCTTTTACGTGCTGGCGCTAAAAACTGCGATGTACTAGCAGCTGTTACGTCTTCGGATAACGCAAACTTAATGATATGCGAGGTAGCTAGCAGGCTTTGTAAAATTCCACACGTAATTGCGCGACTTTATAACCCAGACCATGAACGCGCATATATGCAGCTTGGAATTGACTACGTTTGCGGGACTTCTCTTGTTGCAGAAGATATTTTTTCAAAGGTTGTTTCTGGTCACGGTAGCCACCTAACAACATTTGGCGAATTTGAAGTTTTGCATTTTTCCCTAGACCTGCGCTGGCTTAAAAAACGTACCATCCGTGTTTCAGAAATCGAACGCGACCACGACATTCGCATTATTGCTTTTGAGCGTAGCGATGGTTCTGCAAGTTCAATTCCAACAAAAGATTCGCTGCTCTATCACGGAGACTCCGTTCTTGCTTGTGTCCGCCACGACATGATTGAAGCGTTTTCGCGCTACATTCAAGATTAGGAGGCAGTCATGCGTGTTGTTGTTGTTGGTGCAGGTAAAGTTGGAGAATACCTGGCAAGTACACTGGTTGAAAGTGGCAATGAAGTTTCTATCATTGAAATTGATCACAGAACCGCGCTTAAGACAGCGAATAAGTTTTCCGAAGAAATTATGGTTATTGAAGGCGACGGTTGCGACTCTAAATATCAAGATGATGCCGGCATTCGCAAGGCGGATATTTTTGTTGCAACAACTGGTCAGGATGACAATAATTTGGTTGCGTGTGAAATTGCAAAACGTGTTTATGGTGTTGAACGTTGCGTGGCACGTGTGAACAACCCGCGCAATATGAAAATATTCCGTGCATGCAAAATTGAAAGCGTTTCTTCAACGGCTCTTATTGCAAATCTAATCCAAGAAGAGGCATTACTTGGAAGTGTTGGAGCTGTTACATCGCTTTCGCAAGGGCAAGTTGTTCTAGAAGAAATTACCATTCCGCATATGAAACATAGGCAAAATGAGGGAATTCCTATTGGTAGATTATCTATGCCTCATGACAGTCTAATAGTTGCTGTTACAGATGGCGAAGATGCGCAGGTGGCAAGTGCTGATGTGCCTCTTTATCCTGGGGATACAATTATTGTTGCGGCAGATCGCAGTGTTTTAGAGAAAGTTCGTCTACATCTAGAAAACCTATAAGACAAAAGGAGCAAGCAGTGATTGAGAGATATACACGGCCTAAAATGGGCGCCATTTGGGAACTTGAAAATAAATTCAAAATCTGGCAAGAGATTGAGGTTTTGGCATGTGAAGCTCAAGCGGAACTTGGGCAATGTGGCATTACAAAAGAAGAAGCTGCTTGGATTCGCGAACATGCAAATTGCACAGTAGAAGAAATTGACGAAATTGAAAAAGTTACAAACCATGATGTTATTGCTTTTACAACATGCATGGCAAAATATATTGATGCAGAAGTTCCAGAAGGAAAAGAAAAGCCAAGCCGTTGGGTTCATTATGGCATGACGTCATCAGACCTTGGAGACACTGCTTTATCTTACCAAATCACTCAAGCAATAGATATCATTCTTGAAGATATAAAGGCACTTGGAAAAACTTGCAAATGCCGTGCTTTTGAGTTTGAAGATGCGCTTTGCGTTGGTAGAACACACGGCATTCATGCAGAACCAATGACTTTTGGAATGAAGTTTGGATCTTGGGCATGGGCGTTAAAACGTGCGCAAGTGCGAATGGAACAAGCGCGCGAAGTTGCAGCAACTGGGGCAATTTCTGGTGCTGTTGGAACGTATTCAAGCATAGACCCATATGTAGAAAAATACGTTTGCGAAAAGATGGGGCTTAAGCCAGACCCACTTTCTACACAGGTTTTGGCGCGAGACCGCCATGCTCAAGTAATGACAGCGCTTGCCGTTACGGCATCTACACTTGAAAGCATTGCTATGCAAGTGCGTCTTTTGCAGCAGTCCGATGTAATTGAAGCAGAAGAACCTTTCACAAAAGGTCAAAAGGGTTCTTCTGCTATGCCTCATAAACGCAACCCAATTACAGCAGAACGTGTGTGTGGGCTTTCCCGTGTTGTGAAAGCAAACGCTCAGGTTGCGCTAGATAATGTGGCGCTTTGGTATGAACGCGATATCTCTCATTCTGGTGCAGAGCGCGTTGCGCTTGCGGATAGCTTTACGGCGCTTGACTACATGTTTGGCAAGATGCAGTGGATGCTTGATGGGCTTAATGTATACACGGAAAAATCTCTGCATAACTTATGGCGCACAAAGGGCTTAATTTTTTCTTCTAAGTGCATTCTTGCGCTTGTAGATAAAGGTATGACCAGGGAAGACGCATACGTTGTTGTTCAGCGTAACGCAATGGCAGTTTGGGAAGATATCCAACAAGCAATAGATGGGCCAAGTTATAGGCAACGCCTTGAAGCAGACCCTGAGTGTCCGCTTAACGCACAAGAGCTTGATAAGATTTTTGACCCGTGGGCGTTTTTGACACGCAAAGATGTGGTATTTGAAAAGCTAACTGAGCTGGAATTTTAGCTTTATGTATATGTGTATGCTTAGACGCTAGTTAAAATTTCTGCCAAATAATTTCACATGCCTTAGCGCTTTGGCGGTTTATTCATTTGTGCTAGTTTACGCGTCTGGGTCTGCCCAGACGCGAACATAGCAGTAACTTTCTTCGCTTCCATCCGATGAAGTGTCTGTAACATTTGCATACGTTACAAAACGCTTGCGGTTCCCTGTGCTTGCAAGGTAGTCGCCGTAGCTTTCGCTATTATCCATTGCTTCTAGCAAGAAATATGTGTCGTTATTTAAATCTATACAACAATTTGACCTGCTAGATTTAACAACAAGTAAATCTCCGCACCAACAAGGAGCAGCACTTGGCGTGCGTGCAAAACGAAACCACTGAGCTGCGCTGTAGTTTCCATTGCGTGTGTCTTCTTTTGGTATATATGTGCCAAGGTTGGCAATGCCGTCGCCATAGCTATATATTCCTTCAAATGAAAACATGAAGCCGGTTTTTCCGTATCCTGCCTCAAGTGGTTTCATACTTGTTGGAAGGGTTAGCGTGTCAAGTGTTTCCAGTGTATTTGCATCTATGAGTGTTAGCTGGTGATGAACCGAAGAGGTGTCTTTCCTTGGTGTAATTACAATTGAGCTATCAAGCGCATAAATTGGTGAACACATTCGCCCATAGGATGTATATACTTCTGTGACGTCTGAACTTCCAATCAACGTGCTTTTTACAACAGATGCCTCGCTTGTTTTTGTTCCTGTAGTGGAAGGAAGAACTTGCCAAAACGCGCGTTTGCCAGCTATCGCTATAGTTGGTGTTTCCCATTCTGAGTCGCCTTCGTCTACTAAAAGAGCATCACCCATTGTGCCATCGTTTAGTGGTGCCGTGTAAATGCGCCAAATGCCTTCCATGATGTCAACTTCTGTCCATATCATGCCGTTACTTATTGCGCGCACGTCATAGATTTCAAAGCCATCGCTTGCACCAATCGCTTGCGTCATGATTGTAAAGTAGTAACCGCTGCTTAGGCGTAAAAGGCCAACTTGAGTTAAAGGGGCGCCTGTTTCTGTTGGGAGCAGTAGTGCTGCGTATTCGTCATCGTTATTCCAGATGAGCGTTCCATATGGGAGCTGTAAGTAGGCTAACAAATAAACGCCACCAGGGTTTTCAATTTCCGTTAAATCTGTTGATGCGGTAACGGCATCTTCCGACACACTTAAAATATCCGATTCTTCATCATTGCTACTACTGCCAATAAATTTGCTAACGCCAAACGCTCCAGCTGCAACAACGCCAGCACCAATGGCTCCGTAAATTAGGGTCCGCCTTGAAATTACAACATCGCCAACGCGCACGTTCCCGGGACTTGAGTCTGTTGCGGCACTTCCGTGCACACTGCGTGTGTTTCCAATGTTGCTACTGGCTCCTGTGTGAGTCCTGCTAGAACTAGTGTTTGTGCCGCTTAAACCAGAAGAAAACGTACTTTGTTGGTTTGAACGCAGCTGACTTCCTGCGCTATATGTTGTGCGCGAAGTTGTGCGTGCGTGTCTTCCTAAAGAAGAATTTGTAGATTTATGTAAATTTCTTTTAGTTGGCATACAGTTATTGTGTCATTTTTGGTGGAGTTTTTAAGTAAAGATGCGGAATTGATACAATAAACACGCAAAAAGTGCTTGTGTGCATGTTCGCGTTTGTGTTTGCACGTATGTTTATGCGCATAATTCGCGAGCACGTCAATTGAAATACATAGCGACAAAAGTGTCACACAAACGTATAAATAGCTTGCCTTTGCTAGATAAAATTAAGGAGTAGGTATGGGCAGTGAAACACGTCGTATTCTTCTTGTGGAAGACGAAAAAGTAATCCGTGATGCAGTTACAGCGTATCTAGAGCGCGAAAACTATTGGGTTGTCCCAGTTGGAGACGGTAAAGATGCGCTTGAAGAATTCCAAAAGCGTCATTTTGATCTAATCATTTTAGACCTCATGTTGCCTACCGTTTCTGGCGAGCGCGTGTGCAGCATAATTCGCGAAAGTTCAGATGTGCCAATCATTATGCTTACTGCAAAAGGCGAAGTTGAAGACCGCATCATTGGGTTTAGCCTTGGCGCAGATGACTACCTTGTAAAGCCTTTTAGCCCACGTGAGTTGGTTGCGCGCGTTCGCGCATTGTTCCGCCGCACGCACGCAGATTCCGATACTTCACGTGAAGTGCTTGAGTTTGGAGAGCTTTCAATTGATGTATCTGGCCACAAGGTTTTTGTAAATGGTGAAGAAGTTGACTTAACCGCAAGTGAATTCAAGCTGCTAACTACGCTTTCTAGATATCCAGGTCGTGCGTATACTCGTATGGAACTAGTGGAAAAAGTTCTTGGCTATGATTATGAAGGCTATGAGCGCACAATTGACTCTCATGTGAAAAACTTGCGTGCAAAGATTGGCGACAATCCGCGTGATCCAAAGTGGCTCCGCACCGTACATGGTGTAGGGTATCGTTTTGAAGACCCTACGAAAAACGCTTAAATAAGTTACATTACAAGCCGCTTTTTTCTTTACATTATGAGCGAGGACAATAACACAAATACAAATGCGCCTGCTGTGCAAAAAGCCACGCAGGCGTCTTCTGTTATAAAAAAGGCTACCGTTAAAGAAATCTCTAGCACACAAGAAGAAGATACTCCTGCAGATAAGAAGCCAAAATTCTTTTTAAAGTGGAAAGATCTTTCTTATACAACGCGAATGACAATGGCATTTGCTTTTATTGCCGCTATGACGGTACTTGTAGCTGTTGGAATTTTGTCGTTTGTGTGGGAACAACATTTTCAAACATACACACGCGAAAATATTCAGATTACAGCAGATGCTACAGCAACGCGCCTAGCTGCAGTTATAGAACGTGAAGGCGGCTGGGATTCCAGCGTTGTGCAAGAAGCAAAAAATATATCTGCTGCATACAGTGCATTGGGTATGGTTGTTGTTGATGATAACGGAGTTGTTTGGTTTGATTCTTCGGCGGTGCTAAATAGCGCTGAAACAAGCGGAATTTCTCTTGCACCAAAAGAGTTAACGCAAACTGCAATTTCTAAAATAAATGTTGACGGCAACTCGTATGGCACGGTGCGTCTTTGGGTTTACGGTTCAAGCACGTTTTTGCGCGAATCTGACATTTCTTTCCGCGACAATTCGTATCAGGCTATGGCAATTGCGTCTCTTATCGCAATTGTATTAGCATCTGTATTTGGTTATTTCTTTGCGCGTGCGCTCGTTAAACCTATAAACAAGATGGCGCGCACTGCCAAAGCCATTGAAAGCGGAGACTTATCTGCAAGAACCGGCCTTACTGGTGAAGATGAGATTTCTCAGCTTGGAGAAACTTTTGACTCTATGGCAGATGCTGTAGAAAAAGACCGCGCGCTAGAGCGCCGCCTAACAACAGACGTTGCACACGAACTACGTACGCCGCTTATGGCAATACAAGCTACAGTAGAGGCTATGGTTGATGGTGTTTTTGAACCCGATGAAGACCGCCTTACAACTGTAAATTCCGAGGTTCAACGTTTATCGCGTCTTGTTGATGCCTTGCTTAAACTTTCACGTTTGGAAAACCGCTCTAATCCGATGAAGGAAGAGATTTTAGATGTTGGAGAAGTTGTAGAAAGCATAGTTTCAACACATGAAGCATTTATTCTTGACTCTGGACTTTCCCTTGAATATGAATTCAAAAAAGGCGTGATGGTAAAAGGCGATGCCGATATGATTCGCCAGGCTACTGCAAATCTTGTTTCAAATGCTGTGCGCTACACGCCAGAAGGCGGCACAATTACGCTTAAAGTAACCCAAGGCGAATTGATGGCGAATATAATTGTTCAAGACACCGGAATTGGTCTTACTCCAGAAGAAGCAAAGATGGTGTTTTCTAGATTCTGGCGTGCAGATTCTGGGCGCAACAGAGAATCTGGTGGTTTAGGAATTGGCCTTGCAGTTGTAAAAGAAATAGTAGATAGACACCACGGTTGGGTACAAGTGGAAGGCAAAAAGGGCGAAGGAAGCCGCTTTACAATTCATATTCCGCTTTACAAAGCATCTAACCAGAAGGCGCAAAAAGACAAAAAGAAGAAAGCTCCTAAGAAGTAGCGTAGTTAGAATACATATAGCGCGGCAGTCATAAAAATGACGCGGATATAGCACAAGGCAAAAAAATAGTGTGCTTGTTTTATCTGGTTCACACTAAACTGTAAGCAAATAAAAAAGTAAAGAAGGGGAACACATGAACGAAATAGCCATTAAACCAACTTCGCAGGGAAAAGTTCGCGACTTATACGATTTAGGTGACAAACTCTTACTTGTTGCTAGCGACCGCATTTCTGCTTTTGATTACATTTTGCCAAGCGAAATCCCACATAAGGGTGAAGTTTTAACTCGTCTTTCTTGCTTTTGGTTTGAGCTTTTAGATGGAGTAGTAGAAAATCACATCATTTCAACCGATTGCGCAGATTTACCAGTTGAATTTAAACCTTATTCAGACTACTTGCGTGGACGTTTTATGCTTGTGAAAAAAGCAAAGATGTTTCCAATTGAGTGCATTGTGCGTGGCTATTTGACCGGAAGTGGGTTAAAGGATTACAACGCAAACGGTAGTGTGTGTGGTATTGAGCTGCCTGCTGGATTAGTGAATTCTTCCAAGCTTCCGGAAGCTATTTTTACTCCATCTACTAAAGCAGAAATTGGTGGGCATGATGAAAATATCAGTTTCGCTCGCGCATGTGAACTAATGGGAGAGGCAGACGCTACTGCGTTGCGCGATTTATCCATTAAGATTTACAACATTGCAGCAGACCACGCAGCCTCGCGCGGAATCATAATTGCAGATACAAAGTTTGAATTTGGTACATACGATGGAAAAATCATTTTGGCAGATGAAGTTCTAACTCCAGATTCTTCACGTTTTTGGCCGGGCGAAGAATACGAAGTTGGCAAAGAACAATCCAGCTTTGACAAGCAGTATGTGCGCAATTGGTTAAATGCCAACTGGGACCGCACTGGCGAGCCTCCAACATTGCCAGAAGATGTTATTGCGAAAACGTCTGAGAAGTATATTCAGGCGTATGAGCTTATTACTGGCAGGTCTTTTTAACGTAGACGCGTCTGAACGGGCTATTTGGCGCTCCAAGAACCGCGCTCGCTCGCACACGGC
>CAZRFO010000028.1:0-10044 GCA_964599515.1 uncultured Eggerthellaceae bacterium
CAGATGTTGAACCAGACAGAAGGCTTGCAATTGCAAAAGCAATTTCTGTTGCAACGCGCGGGGACTCTATTCTTATAGCTGGCAAGGGCCATGAAGATTACCAGCTTGTTGGAAATAAAGTACTTGCGTTTGATGATAGCGTTGTAGCAGCAGAAGAGCTTCAAGCGGCGTTTGGTGCTGCGGCGGCAAATGCAGGCGAAGGCGGTAGCGCAAATGCAGGTGTTGGCGAAGACGACAGCGAAGACTCTGGCGCTGCCGCACCAAAAGAATAAAACCTGGTGAGTAAAATTCATGTTGCTTAACTCAAAACAAATCATAGAAAGTACGGGTGGAAGCTACCTTGTTGAACCAATGGATGCAAGTGAACTTGCTTGCGGTCTTACATGGGATTCAAGAGAAGTAGAACCTGGTTTTGTATATGTTGCGCTACCTGGTGCGCGTGTTGATGGCCACAGTTTCGTTGATGATTCAATAGTTGCAGGTGCGCGCATTGTACTTGTTATGCAGCCAATTTCGCAAAAAACAGCAGCTCTTGCCAAGGAATTTGGCGCAGCTGTAATTGAAGTTGCTAATACAACAAGCGCAATAACAGACATTGCGCGCGTATGGCGCAAGCGCCTGAATGCAAAAGTTATAGCTTTAACTGGTTCAAGCGGAAAGACAACAACAAAAAACTTAATAGCTAATGTATTGGCTGCAAAATATAAGGTAGTTGCAACAAAAGCGAACCAAAATAATGAACTTGGCGTACCAAAAACACTGATTAACGCAAACCCAGATACAGAATATGTTGTAGTTGAAATTGGCATGCGTGGCATGCATCAAATAGAAAGCCTGAGCAACTTTGTATGCCAAGACATGGGTCTAATTGTAAATGTTGGAGAAAGCCACATAGAGCTTCTTGGTGGTAGGGAAAACATCGCGCGTGCTAAGGCAGAAATTCTAGAAGCGCTACCTGCTGGTACTGGTTGTGCTTTCATAAACGAGGTCGACGACTACGCAGAATTTGTTTCAGAACTTGCGCAACTTGAAGAAAGAAACATAGAGCGCATTTACTTTGGCAGTGTTTTGGATGGTTCAAACGGACCTGAAAATAAAAGTTTTGCACAAAACTGTAAACGCGTATGGGCACAAGATGTATGTCTAGACGAACAGGGTCAACCTGAATTCCTTCTGTGTGCAAGCGGGTTTGAACAACAATCAGGTCAGGTGAAATGTCACCTAAATTTGCGTGGTATACATAACGCTAGTAATGCAACAGCTGCTGCCGCAGTAGGTCTTAAGTGCAACATGACACTTGATGAAATAGCAAAAGCCCTTTGTAGCGCGCAACCAGAAAGTGGCAGACAAGAGTTTTTGCATGCAAGAGGTGGTTTTACTGTCATAAACGATGCATACAACGCAAATCCAGAATCTATGCGAGCATCGCTTTTGATGTTTGACGCTCTTAAAGTTCGTGGCAGAAGAGTGGCTGTTTTGGGAGACATGGGAGAGCTTGGAGACTATGCGCTGCCTTGTCACCAAGGAATCGGGCGCTTTGCCGCAGCTTTGCACTTAGACTTACTTATTTGTGTGGGAAAATTAGCGAATGCTTATTTTGAGGCCGCTCGCGATGCTGGCATGCCTGAAGATAAATTGATGTATGTCCAAACCACTTCAGAAGTTTTGGGCATTTTAGATACCTATTTAGAGCCTAACGATGCGGTGCTTGTAAAAGCTTCTCATTTCATGGAGCTTGACCGTGTGGTGGAAGGACTGTTGAGCTAAGATGTTTTCGTTTGCGTCAAATTATCCAACGTTTTTGGTGTTTTTAGCTGTTGTTTTAGCAGCAGCTATCACGATGATTTTTATGCCTGCATGGATTCGCTTGCTTAGGCGTGGTCATGTAGGGCAACAAGTTAGAGCAGACGGCCCGCAAAGCCATCTTGTAAAACAAGGCACTCCTACAATGGGTGGACTTATCATGCTTTTGGCTGTGCTCATAACTTCAATTTTGGTGTGTTCTCCAAGTGTTCAATCTTTATTGCTTCTTGCTGCAACGCTTTTAACGGGAGTACTTGGACTAATTGACGATGCATCAAAGATTGCTCACGAACGTTCTCTTGGCCTTACCCCAAAAGCAAAACTTATTGGTCAGTTTGCCATAGCAACTATCTTTTGCCTTGTTGCTGTGAATATGATAAACATTGAACCAAATATAACAATTCCATTTGTTGCAACTTTTGACCTGGGTGTACTTACAAGTGTGATTACTGTAGGTGGCGCAAGTATTGAAATTCCTTGGCTTTATCTTATTTTTATAAATATCTTGATGGTTGGAATGTGTAATGCAGTTAACTTGGCAGATGGGCTAGATGGTTTAGCTGCTGGAACTGTAATGATTGTCATGCTTGTAATGGCGGCAATTGCTTTTAGAGAAGACGCACTAGATTGCGCAGTTTTTGCTGCGGCACTTGCCGGAACATGCGTTGGATTTTTGTGGTTTAACGCTTATCCGG
Organism: uncultured Eggerthellaceae bacterium; assembly: GCA_964599515.1. Taxonomy (GTDB): domain Bacteria; phylum Actinomycetota; class Coriobacteriia; order Coriobacteriales; family Eggerthellaceae; genus CAKUOV01. The sequence continues at coordinate 2,499 of CAZRFO010000028.1, forward strand.
CAGACATCTTTATGGGCGACACAGGATCCCTTGCTCTTGGAATGGCGCTTGGAGCTTTGGCTGTACTCACAAAAACAGAAGTTGTTTCCATTGTGATAGGTGGCCTCTTTGTAGCAGAAGCGCTTTCTGTAATTATTCAGGTTGTTCACTTTAAGCGCACGAAGAAGCGCATTTTTTTGATGGCTCCACTGCACCATCATTTTGAGAAAAAGGGTTGGAGCGAAACAAAAGTAGTCGTACGTTTTTGGATTATTTCGGGCGTATTTGCTGCCCTTGGTTTTTTGTGGTATTTCTCTGGCACGCTTTAGGAGAAACTTATGCCTTGTAAAGACTTTATAGATGGAAAAAATCACGCGCCTAAAAACCTTGGGCGCATACTTGTACTTGGGCTTGGTAAAAGTGGCTGTTCAGCGGTAAAGTATCTTGCTCCGCTGGTTGGAAGTCGTGTAACAAGCATTTTTGTTGCTGCAGGAAAACAAACGGAAGAAACAGAATCTTTCGCGAATGAGTTTGCATGCGCTGGCGTGGAATTTGCTTTTGACTGTGAATCTTTTAGCGAACACTTTGACTTATGTATTGCAAGCCCTGGGATTTCGCAATTTTCTGACTTTTATTGCAACGCTGCGGCGTCTAGCACAGAAATAATTAGTGAGGTTGAATTTGCGTGGCGCGAAAGCAATATAGATTCAACTTGGATATGCGTAACTGGTACAAATGGAAAAACTACAACCACATCTTTGGTGGCTCACATTTTGCAAAATGCAGGCCAAGCTGCAAACGCAGTTGGAAACATTGGCGATGTATGTCTTGATGCTGTTGCAAAAGGAAACACAAAGGTATACGTTGCAGAACTTTCTTCTTATCAGCTTGCTTCAACCGTACTATTTAAACCAAAGGTTTCTATCATCTTAAACATCACACCAGATCACTTAAGCTGGCATAATGGTTTTGAAAACTACAAACAGGCAAAGTTTAAGGCGTTAGAAAACCTATCTTGTGTGCCTGGTGCAGTTGCTGTGCTAGATGCAACAGATGATTGTGTGCGAACGAAAATTCGCGAACTTAAAGCTATTGATGAAGCAACGCGCGGTTTTGCATACATTCCAGTTGGCACTGCATCTGGTTTGCATGAAAGCATGATTGCGCGTTGCGGTGCAGCGGCAAGTGCGTATAGTTCAGAAGATGGCACACTTACTGTTGAGTATTCAGGCGAAAAACACACGCTAGCAAATGAAAATGCGCTGCAAATTAAAGGCACTCACAACTTAGCTAACGCACTAGCGGCATCTGCATGTGCTGTTGCACTAGGCGTAGAAGATGAAACAATTAAAGAAGCGCTTTTAAGCTTTGAGCCGCTGGAACACCGCATAGAGCCATGCGGGTGCGTAAATGGTATTTCCTTTTTTAACGATTCAAAGGGCACAAATGTAGATGCAACTTTGAAAGCTTATACAGCTTTTGAACCTGGCTCGCTTATAGTTTTGCTTGGTGGGCGCGACAAAAATACACCGCTTGATGAACTAGTTGCACAAACTGCACTGTGTGCTCGTGTGGCTATTTTGTATGGCGAATCCCGCGAGCGTTTTGCGCAGGCTTTTGAAAGTGCGCCGTCAACGTTAAAAATTGTATACGCAACTGGCATGAAGGACGCTTTTGAGCAAGCATGTAAAATGGCAAAACCAGGAGAAAATGTATTGCTTTCTCCTGCTTGTGCATCGTTTGATGAATTCAGTTGTTTTGAAGAACGTGGAGAAGTGTTTAAGGAATATGTGGCGGCTTTTAAAGATGCCACCAAGGCTTGAGGCTGTTGGTGACGTAAGAATATAAGTCGCACTTGCAATCGAAGCGTCAACACAGGAAGCCTTAACGCAAGAAGCGCCAACCTAGTAAGCCAAACAAAGACAAACCAAACTAATAACAAACTATAAACGCAGCATAAAACAAGGATTAAACAAAACACTATGGCAGCAAAAGGAAAAAACAATATACCAGCATCAATTCTTTTGCCTAGATGGGGCTTTCGTGCTGTGTCACTTGCACTTTTGCTGTTCGGTTTAGTAGTTGCTTATTCTGCATCTTCTATTACTGCAATTGCTGCCGATGTTCCATCCTTTACTTATCTTGAAAGTCAAGGGCGTTATGCTTTGTTGGGTATAGTTGCCATTGGCATTTTATGGAAAATTCCTATTGGCGCATGGAGCGGAAAAGCTGGATGGGTTATTTGGGCTATAGCTGTAATATTAATCATTATTACAGCTGTTTTCGGCGTAACAGATTATGGCGCACAAAGGTGGCTCGAAATTGGCCCTATAAAATTCCAGCCTGCAGAATTTGTAAAACCTGCGCTCTGTATTGCTCTTGCTAGCTTGATTTCAAGTTGGAAGGATGGCGAATATAGCACATTGCAGGTGCTTGCTATGGGTATTATCGTCATAGGAATTCCAATTGGACTTTTGTTTGCCTCGCAGTCTGACCTTGGCACAACAGTCATTTGCGGCGTGTGTATCTTAGCTGCACTGCTGTATGCTGGCGTTCCGTGGCAATACATTGCAGGTCTTGTTCTTTTGCTTGGAGTTGCTGCCATCATTGCTATTGTTGGAACAGGATATAGGTCTGACCGTTTTGTATATTTAGACCCATATAACGATGGCGAAGACGGTTATGGAGACGGTTACCAAACAATTAGATCTTGGTACGCTTTTGCGGATGGTGGGCTTTTTGGCGTAGGTCTTGGAAATTCACATGAAAAATATTTGTATCTTCCAGCAATTAAAACAGACTATGTTTTTGCTGCAATAGGAGAAGAACTTGGCCTTGTTGGTTGCATGGTTGTCATTTTATTGTTTGTTGCTTTCTTGTATTTTGGACTGCGCATAGCAAGAGAGGCTGCCAACGGCTTTTCTTCTATTTTAGCTGGAACTTTGACAACGATTATTGTGTTTCAGGCGTTTTTGAATATAGGATGCGGAATCTCCCTTTTCCCAATGACGGGAAAACCGCTCCCGTTTATTTCTGTTGGCGGGACATCTCTTATTTCTACATTAATCATGGTTGGTCTTATATTGGCCGTTTCTAAAGAAGCAGGCAAAGAACACAACTATGCCTCAAAACGTGCAGATTTGCGTGTTTTACAACGCGTAGACAACAATGCATATGCCACACACGATACAATGAATGCTACGCGCAACGCACCGCGCAACGCAGAATGGAATACAGCACGCAGCGCAACGCATAATATGATGCGTAGGCCAAGAGATGGTGCGCGTGTGAATCGCGAAAGAAGATAGGGCGCGCACTGGTTTTTCGTGATGCGAAAAACCAGCTATGTAAAGCGTGTGCCCAAGTTAGTAAAGAAGGTAGATAAATGCTTGTAGTTCTTTCTGGTGGAGGAACAGCAGGACATATAAATCCAGCTTTAGCTGTTGCAGAAAAACTTATAGAACGCGGACATGAGGTAGTTTTCGCTGGAACACCAACAGGTGTAGAGGCGCGCTTAGTTCCTGCGGCTGGAATTCCTTTCAAGGCTTTTGAGGCAAAAGGTTTTGACAGGAGTCACTTGTCTTCTCTTCCTAAGGCGCTTGTTGTTCTACAAAAAAGCACGCGTCTTGCACGTGCTTGGTTGGAAGAAATCAAACCAGATGTAGTTGTTGGTTTTGGCGGATATGTTTCTATTCCAGTTGGTAGAGCCGCTAAAAGCTTAGATATTCCAATTGTTGTTCACGAACAAAACTCAGTTATGGGAATGACAAACAAATACCTGGCAAAGCACGCTAAAAAGCTTTGTCTGACATATGAATGCGCAGGTAAGGGCTTTGATGCAAGCAAGCAAGTTGTCACCGGCAACCCAGTTAGGGGTAGCGTGCTGAGTGCTACGCGAAAAGACGGCAGAGCAATGCTTGACATCCCACAAGATGCAAACATGCTGCTTATTTTTGGTGGAAGTTTGGGTGCAAGGCATATAAATCAAGCGGTAATTGCCCTTAAAGAAAAATTACTTGCACATGAAAATCTTTTCATCGTACATATTACTGGTCCAAAAGAGCTTGATGCTTGCAAAGAAGAACTTGCGCTAACACAAGAGCAATCGCACAGATGGAACATCATGGGATACCAAGATAAGATGGGTGAGACTCTTGCTGCAGCAGACATGATAGTTTCCCGCGCTGGTGCAACTTCTCTTGCAGAAATTTCTGCTCTTGGAATTCCAGCTCTTCTTGTGCCGTTCCCATTTGCAACAGAAGACCATCAAACAATGAATGCACGCACCTTGGTGGACGCGGGATGTGCGCTCTTTGTTCCAGATGGCGAATTAGACACAAACGCCTTTGAAGAAAAGCTTGAAGAACTTATAACAAATGAAGACTTACGAGCAGAAATGAGAAAGGCGGCACTTGCTCAAGAAACTTCAAACGCAGCCACACGCTTGGCGGATGAAATCTGTGCAGCCGTAACAAAATAGATACAACGCACATGTGAATTTTTAGCGAATTAGGCATTTTAGCGAACGAACATAAATTTATAAAAAGAGGAAAACTTATGACCCAAGATATGACTCAAGAACAAAATTCCATTACTTCAATTCATTTTATAGGTATTGGCGGCGTTGGAATGAGCGGGATTGCAAAAGTTGCTCATGACCAGGGAATTAAAGTAAGTGGATCAGACCTTAGGCAAAGCCGCTACACAGACCAACTTGTTGAAGAAGGCATTACTGTATTTATTGGTCACGATGCGGCAAACGTTGAACACAAGCCAGATGTAGTTGTTGTATCTACGGCAATTCTTGAAAATAATGTTGAACTTCGTCGCGCAAAAGAGCTTGGCATTGAAATTTGGCATCGCGCTAAGATGTTAAGTTTTTTGGGGCGTAACCTTAAAACACTTGCGGTTGCAGGCACTCACGGAAAAACTACAACCTCTTCAATGCTTGCAAGTACACTTGATGCTCTTGGAGAAAGCCCTACGTTTTTGATAGGTGGAATTGTGCGTGCGTATGGCACAAATGCGCATTCTGGGTGCGGCGAATATTATACGGTAGAGGCTGACGAAAGCGATAAATCTTTTACATATTTAAACCCATACGCAGTTCTTGTCACAAATGTTGAGGCAGACCACCTAGATCATTACAAAAACTTGCAAGAAATAGAAGACAAGTTCACAGAATTTATGGCATCAACAAGTGAGCAAGGTTTTTTGGTTGTGTGCGGGGAAGACCCACACCTTCGCACGTTAGCTAAAAATTCTGGTCATAGCTTTATCACCTATGGTTTTGGCAAAGACAATGACGTGCAAATTCTTGATTGGAAACCTTGCGGTGTTGGAAGTTCATATACCTTGCGTCTTCCAGACGGAACAAACGTAACAGGAGAGATAAAACAAAACCCTGGCAAACATAATGTGTTAAATGCCGCAGGTGTTATGGCTCTCATGTGGCTTCTTGGTTATGACCCACAGCGTGCAATTGAATGCTTAAGCGAATTTAGGGGGGTCCGCCGCCGTTTTGATTTGGTTGGAAAAGCTGCAGGAGTTACTGTGGTAGATGACTACGCACATCATCCAACAGAGATTGCGGCAACCATAGGCGCAGCACATGAGCTTGATTTTAAACGTGTTGTTGTGCTTTTCCAGCCACACCGTTACTCACGAGTAGGTCTTTTTACGGAAGTGCTTAAAGATAGCTTTTGCTGCGCGTTTGATAAAGCCGATAAACTATTTTTCATGGATGTTTACCCTGCAGGAGAAACTCCTGTTCCAGGTGTTAATGGGCAAACGTTTTTGAATACCGTGTTAGAACATGAAGGACATCCAGATGCCGCTTATATTGCACGCCGCATAAAGGTTGTTCCAACACTACTTGAAGAACTTCAAGATGGAGACTTGCTTATAACAATGGGCGCAGGAGATGTAACAGCAATAGGGCCTCAGGTAATAGCAGAACTTAACGCAAGGTGCGCTCAATAGTATGACAGCAAAACATACGCGCGGAATTTCTGCTCTTATGCTTGACAATTCATTTGATGGAAGCATTCGCGAAAACGAGCCGCTAAACATACATACAAGTTATAACATAGGTGGGCCTGCGCGCTATTTTGTGCGCGTTGACTCTATTGGTGCACTAAGAGCGCTTATAAACGCATGCGAAGAATCTTTAACTTCTTGGATGATGCTTGGGCGTGGAAGTAATGTGCTTGTGTCCGATGAAGGCTTTGATGGTGCTGCTGTTGTTCTTGGCAGAGACTTTAAAACTTGCCGTTTTGACGAAGAAACGCATCATTGTTTTGTTGGCGCCGCCGTAGCGCTATCTAGTGTTGTTCAAGAAGCGTTTCGTAAGTCGCTTGCTGGCATGGAGTTTGCTGTTGGAACGCCAGGAAGTATTGGTGGTGCGTTGCGAATGAACGCCGGAACGCGCGATACCTGGATTGGCGAACAAGTTGTTTGTGTCACGAGTTATTCACCGCGTTTTGGTTTTCGCAAGCGCAATGGAAGTGAACTTACTTGGGATTATCGCAAGACATCTTTTGAAGAAGATGAAGTTATTTTAGAATGTGAACTTGCGCTTTCGCCTGCAGACCCTTTTTTTGTACGTGGAAAAATGGAAGCGCTGCTTGAAAAGCGCAGAAAATCGCAACCGTTAACACTTCCTTCATGTGGAAGCGTTTTTGTGAGCCCTAAAGGGTATTCGGCTGGCGAAATGATTGAAAAAGTTGGGCTTAAAGGCACACAAATTGGTGGCGCACAAATATCTGAAACGCACGCAAATTTTATTGTCAATGTAGGAAATGCAAGCGCTAACGATGTACGTGCGCTTATTAAACTTGTAAAAGAAAAGGTATTTGAAGAGTATGGCATCCAATTACAGACAGAAGTCAAGTTCGTCGGGTTTGCGAACTAACGCTTCCGCGCCGCGCTCTTCTTCTAGACGTGCACAAGCGGGAAATAGCTCTGAGTTTAATAATTTAAACTCAATAGTATCCATGCAAACGCGCGCGCGTAAGGATACGCCTTATCAAGCATACAACAAACCTTACCGCAATACAGCTGCCGGCGTTAGAAACGGAATTGGCGCTGGAACTGGTGCTGGTGCTTATCGTGGTAATCGCATGCAAACACCACGCTCTAGCGCGCAGACTTCAAACAGGCAGGCATCAAGCCAGCGCATGCAGTCCACAAGTAGACAGACATCAAGCCAGCGAATACAATCCTCAAATAGACAGACATCAGGCCAGCGTATGCAGGCTTCAAGCATGCGGGCTCAACGCACCAGAACGCAAAATGTTAACGATAAAACTTCGCGTATGCGATATTCTGACACGCATCCGCAAATAACAGCATCTGTAAGTGGGCAAACGCCACGCCCGTACGTACAAATGCCGGCTAGTACTAACGCGCAAAGTGCGCAAAAATTTCATCCAAACAAGCAAACAACCGCGCGCACGCGCACGCAGACAACGGCATCTGCAAATTCACGGAGCCAGCAATCTTCGCGATATGTATCTAGGCGCTTAGGCGACATTCAAAAACAAGAGCGCACAACACGCAGTCGTAA
>CAZRFO010000029.1:0-10031 GCA_964599515.1 uncultured Eggerthellaceae bacterium
CCAGCCTCTAGCACAAGCGCGCGAGTTGCGTGAAGCAGCACCTGGTTGGGGTCATGAGCGCTGGTCATTACCACAAAATCGCGGTCGGTTAAGCCAGCAATGCGCTCCATCACGCGGAACTGATTTCCGTAATCTAAGTTTGCCGTAGGCTCATCCATGATTAGAATTTTAGCCTGCTGCACCAAGGCGCGCGCCAGCAGCACAAGCTGATATTCGCCACCAGAAATTTGCCCACAGCCGCGGTAAGCCAAATGTCCAATGCCAATTTGTTCAAGCACATCTAGCGCTTCTGCTTCTTCTTCTTTACCTGGAGTTTGCAACATTCCCAAGCGTGTTGCCATACCCATTAGCACAAGCTCAATAACAGAATAATCAAACACCTGGCTGGATGATTGCGGAATATATGCCACACAACGCGCAAGTTCTTTGCGAGTCATAGATTTAGTTTCTACGCCATCTATTTGAATGGAACCGCTGTAACCTTTTATAAAGCCAAGGATGCACCTGAAAAGTGTAGATTTCCCCACGCCATTTGGACCAACAAGCGCAATTAAATCACCGCTTGAAGCTGTAAAACTCACGCCGTCAAGAACAGTACGTTGGCTAGTTGCGTAAGAAAAATGCAGATTGTTAACGCTTAGTTCCACGATGTATTGCGCCCCCTTTCACAAGCAAGAAAAGGAAGATTGGCGCACCAACAAAGGAAGTTAATATGCCAATAGGAATTTCGCTTGTAACAAGCAGGCGGGCGAAGTCGTCAACTACCAGCAAAAACGATGCTCCCATGAGCATGGAAGCAGGAATGATGCGACGGTAGTCGTTGCCCAACATCAGGCGGCAAAAATGCGGAATGACCAAGCCAACCCAGCCTATAAGACCAGAAACGCTTACACATGTAGCTGTAAGGAAGGTCGCACATCCAATTACAATCAAGCGCAGAGCGCTGGTATTAAGCCCCATGCTTTTTGCTTCTTCTTCGCCAGTTGCAAGCAAATTGATGCGCCAGCGCAGCAAAAATATAGGGAGCGTTGCAATAACAATTAACGCCAGCGTTGGAAGAACTTGACTGCTGCGAATAGAAGCCAGGCTTCCCATTAGCCAATATGTAATAGCTGGAAGAACTTCTTCTGTATCTGCCACAAGTTTGATGGCGCTTGTGCCGCTGCTGAAAAGCGAACTTACAACCATACCAGCAAGAATAAGTGCAAGGATTGCGTTGCCGCGTGAAAGCTTGCTAACCACGTAAGAAAGAGCCACTGCAACCAAGCCGCACACAAAAGCAGAAACGGAAATCATAATGCTTCCAAAGCCAAGCAAAATGCCAAGCGCCGCGCCAAATGCCGCACCACTTGATGCGCCCAAAACATCTTGAGAGCACATTGGGTTTTGGAATAATCCCTGATAAGATGCGCCTGCAACAGAAAGTGCCGCACCCACAAATACGCACACTATAATGCGAGGCAAGCGTACTTCCAAAAGCAGTGTTGGAACTTGGCCAGATAGCGCTTCTGCTGTTTCTTCAGAAACTGAAGCAATTCCGCCAGTAAATAGTGCGGCAACCTGCTCCCACCAACTTTGAATAGCAGCCCCTATGACAGATAGTAATTCTGCTGGAGAAATAGAGTAGCGCCCCAAGCATGCAGAAACCAAAAATGCCACAATCAAAATGACAACAAGCAACGCCATGCGAAAGAAATACGCACCCGCCGGGTTATCCGGGCGATGCTCTGGTGCTGTAACAGGCTTTTGCTCGGACGTCGCAGGATGCGGCTCCACCGCAACCGCTGTTTCTTTTGTAGCCGCCTGCGGCATCAACGCTGCCTCAACAGTAGCCGCCTCACTGCCGCCCAAAACCGCAGGCTTCTCTAACGCATTATCATTCTTGCTCTTCATAATACGTCCATTCGCCTGTTATGCTTACATCTTCTTCTCCAAGGTGAATATCACCTTTACGGTCCCAGCCGCTAAACTCGTAGCGGCCAATCACATTGCCAGTTTCATCGTGAACGTACAACACGGTTTCATCTGTAAAGCGTGTGTCCACGCCAATAATTGCGCCAGGAGCTTTTGACAGCACACTTGGAACTTCCACCTTATAATCAATAACGTTGCCATCTTCATCATAGAAAACTTGAGTTTCATCTGGGGCATCAATTTCGTTGCCGTCTTTGTCTTTCCAAGTCCAGCTATAGGTTACATCATAGGTGATCATGAATGCGCTCCACGTGCCGCAAATTGCAATGTCGCTTTCTCCTACAGTAATTTGCGCCGGCGCTTCTGTACCATCTATAGTCCAGCCGTTAAACGTATACGTTATAACCTTGTATCCCTCAGAAGAATAACGGTAGAGCACCATACCAGGCGTGTACGTTGCATCAAGCATGAACGATGAGCCTTTAAAGAGCGCAGCGCCTTCTGGAAGAATAATAGGAACCAAATTTTCACCCGCATCATATAGTTCAAGCGAAGAATCTGGAGCGTCTATCCACTCGTAGCGAATAACATGCGGGGCTTCAATATCCAAATGCGTCCATATGCCTGAAATCGTAACGTCAGAGTCGCCCATGGTCTGTGCACCTTCCACAGCTTTGCCATTAGACAACTTCCAGCCGCTAAATGTATAAGAACCGCACACATAACCATTCGCGTCATGTTCGTAAAGCGTTAGCCCAGGATAATAGGTTGTTGTATCCACATAATAATAATCGTCTTTATCGCAAGTTTCGCTCTTCGGAAGAGAAACTTTTTCCCCTTCACCATCAACAGTGTAAAGCGTTGTAGATTGATCGCAAGAAAGGCCAGTCCATGTATATGTTACTTCGTGCGCATCTTTAAACGGAACAGTGCCGCCACTTTTGGTTTTGTGTTCCCATGTGCCTGTTAGAGTTACATCTTCTTTTGGCATGGTCATAGAGCCAGAAACTAAATTGCCGTCATACATCCAGCCACTAAATGTGTACCAGCCAGAAATTGCGCCTTGCTTATCAAATTCGTATACGGTTGTTCCCTTTTCATAGAGCGGGTTAATTGTTAGTTCTTCGCCACTGCGAACCTTTCTTTGCGCCGGAAGAGAAATAGAAACAGGAGTATGAAGATTGCTGTAAACAGAAGCGGAATCCGGAACACCTTCCCACTCATAGGTTACTTTGTATCTTTTTGAAGAAGTTACAGTAATGCTGCCTGCATTGTATGATTCAGTTGCACCTGCAGAAACAGCGTCACTTGACGCCTTAGAAGCTGCAGAAGTAGTCGAGGTTTCTCCAGCATTTGTTGCCGCTTTACTGCTTGCACCCTTAGATTCGCTGGAGCTTGATTGCTCCGAAGAAGATTGAACAGCGGAATCTTCTTCTGAAGATTCCGACGTTGACCACCCAAAAACGCTACTTATGGCTTCACCAAAAGTGCCTGCGTTCCCATTTCTAACACTTACGCCAACACAGAAAAAGCACAGCACAAACGCAAGAAGTGACGCAAGGATTACGCTTGTAACCTTGCCTACTGTAGCGTTTTTTGTTCTTCCCCTGTCAAGCATTGCGTTTTGACCTTCATCCCATCTATTTTTGGAATAATCTTAAACGTAAATTATAACCCTTTGTGCATAATTAAGGCAAAACACATGGTATTAAAAGAACAAGAGCTGCAAGCTTTGTGCCTGCAGCCCTTGTTTAGTAGCAGCGTTTATTGCTACGGCGCTTACTGTTTTTACCAGCGCGTCATTTGTATATTTGCCTACGCATCGTCACCGTCAGTTGAAGGCGTGGAAGGATTAGTAACAGTATACTTGCCAGCAATGTAGCCCATATCTTTAAGACTGTCATCCACGTAGCATTTTGTATAGTCGCGCTCTACGCCATCTTTGTTGTACCAAATTCCAGATTCGGAAACGCCTTCATGCGGGAAGTACATTCTCTTTACCCATTTATCGCCAATAACAATGGTTGCAAGCTTCGAGTCTCCAACAAACATGTTAACAATGTTTTCGTCACCATAGTGGTTTTCTGCCTGAGCACTGCTATCATCTAGACCAGACATGTCAATGTATTCAAGATTCGAACAATTTGCAAGCATGTAGTTGAAGTTTGTAACTTTGCTTGTATCTAGCGTTGTGCCGGTGAAGTCAAACTCCTTGATACCAGCGCAGCCATCAAACATGTGGCTCATGTCTGTAACCTTGCTTGTATTGAACTTAGTAAGGTCTACAGACAAGTTGCTTCCGCCAGCTGCAATCTTTGTAAAGCCAGCGCAGTTCTGGAATAAGCCACTCATGTTTGTAACATTGCTTGTATCAAGCTTAGTAAAGCCAGTAATTACCGTAAGCTTTGTTGAAGATTCTGAATAGTGGAACCAGTCTTTCATAGATACAGGAGCAATGCCGTCATCTACTACTTCAACAAGCGACACGTCGTCAATTGAACCATCTGTATACCAAGGGGCAGAATCTGTGCTGGTAGTGAACCCTGTGTATACTTTTGTCACTTTCACATAATCATACGTGGAGCCTGCAGTTGGAACGCCAGTGCGATTGTAGAATTTAAGGCTGTGACCTTCATCGCTGTAAACAGCAAACACAATCTTAGGGCTGGTTATTGAATATGTAGCATCTCCACCAGGAACCTTAGTGTATGCATATCCTTCACCTGTTGCTGTGTTGTACCACTTTCCGCCAGCAGACTTTCCTACACATGGGAAGTCAACTCCGTATTCGCCACCAAGCCATTTATCGCCAGTAGTGATTTCTTCCAAACCAGAGCAGCCATAGAAAATGTTTCCGATGTTTTCTACGCTTGTAATGCCAGAGAAATCAAAACTTGAAAGGTCTAACTTGGTAAGACCCGTGCATCCACTAAATAATGACTTGAAGTTTGAAACCGAAGATGTCTTAAATCCTTCAAAGTTTACAGATGCAAGGCCAGTGCATCCTTGAAGCATGAATGACATATTCGTTGCTTTAGATGTATCTATAACAGAGAAATCTAGTTTTGCAATGCCGGTGCAACCTGCAAACATGTAACTCATATCTGTAACACCAGTAGTGTCCCAGCTAGACATGTCAATTTCAGTAAGGCCTGTGCACCCGTAGAACATGCGGTCCGTGTCTGTAAGTGAACTCTTGACAAAGCCATTCAAATTTACGCTCTTCAGACCCGTACAGTTTTCAAACATGCTCTTAGCATTTTGCAAGCTTGAAGTGTCTAAAGAAGTTCCATCAAATGACTCCAAAGATGTGCAACCTTCAAACATAGCCCACATACTTGTAACTTTGCTTGTATCTAAAGAAGCAAAATCAATTGTTTTTAGCCCGCTGCAGTTTGTGAACATCAAGCTCATATCTGTTGTTTTGCTTGTATCAAGTTTGTCTAAGCCAACAAGAGAAATAAAGCCTCTGCCAGTAGTTGGAGTGTATCTTTGGAACCAACTGTTAGTAGAAACTGGAGATATACCTTCATCAACAAATTCTACTTTTGCGGTTTTGTCCATAACTAGAGTACGCTTTGAAGTGCTGGTTGTATCAACCCATGGGCCTTGCTTTCCAGATTCAATTCCGGTGTATATAGCACTTACGTAAAGCCCATCATAGGTATCTCCAACAGAAGGCACTTTATCTGATGTGCGCTTGTAGAATTTCATGGTAGCTTTTTCAACGCTGCTCGTATCGCCATCGTATGAGTTGGCGTCCCAAACAGCAAATGCAATGCGTGTGCTGTATGTTTCTGCTACTCCAAGCGGAATTGCGTTATATTCGTGTTCGCTTTCTGTTGACTGGTCATACCAAATACCAGTGTGAGATTCGCCACCTTCAATCTTTGGGAAGTCAATCTTGCACTGCCAACCAGTACCAACACTAATCTTTCCTAGCTTAGAAACAGCTGCAAACATGCCATCGTGTGCTTTAGTGCCTGCAGTATTTAGGTTGGTCAAATCTGCAGTTTCTAAGTTGTTCATACCGCTAAACCAGTAAGCTGTAGAAATTGGAGCAACCTCATCTACAACAGTTGTGGTTTTAATAAGAGTGCGCTCAGCTGCCCACATTTGGTCTGCCTCAGACGTGCAAGCAACAGACAAAACTTCTGGGTAAACATTTGTTACGGTGAGGTCTCTATATGTTTCGCCAACAGCAGGAACCTTTACATCTTTGTAGAAGTTAAGACTGTTGTCGTCTGCGCTATATACAGCAAATACGCTTGGGTCATACAGTGTATAAGTTGCAGCTACACCTGTTGGAATAGCGTTGTAGTTATATTCTGTATAGGAAGTTTTTTCGTACCACTTGCCATCTTCGGAAAGACCAGCTTTAGGGAATTCGATTGACTTAACCCAACCTTCGCCAACAGTAATAGACATTGCAGACGTCATGTCGCGAAGTACCCAGATTTCGTTTCCTGATTTTACAGACTTAGTATTAAAGCTTGAAAGGTCTAGTGTTGAAATGGACTTGCATTCGTTAAACATACCTTTGATGTCTGTAACTTTTTCTGTGTTGAAGTTAGAAACATCTACAGATTTCAAGGCGTAGTCACTAGAGAACATGTAGCTCATGCAAGTTACATTTGAAGTATCAAAACCAGATACGTCAACTTTTTCAAGCTTGTCGCAATTTGCAAACATGCAATCCATGTCTGCAACATTTGACGTTGTAAACTTTTCACCAAAGGTTATGTCTGTAATAGATTCGCAGTCGTCAAACAAACGCACCATAGATGTAGCGCTGCTTGTGTCAAGCTTTGTGAAGTCTACCTTGGTAAGGTTCTTGCAAGTTGTAAACCAGCAAGCACAACTTACAGGTTTAACTCCATCATCAACTACGGTGCTTGTTTTGATACTGTCGCGATAAGCTTTCCAAGGTTGCTGTGCAGGATCTGACATACTAAGCGTGTCAATTCCGTCGTAAACAGCAGTTACTTTAAGACCATTAAATGTGGAATCTACAGTTGGAAGTTCTTGTCTGTAGTAGAAGTTAAGGCTTCCATCCTGAGCGCTATACACTGCAAAGGTGTACATCTTGTACGGAACAACAGGGTCGCTTTCAATGGCGCCAAGGTAGCCCATGTCACCTTTGTCTGTAACGCGCACTGTTAAGTTTTGGTCTACATCATCTGCGGTGATTGTGTATGTAACAGCCGTAGCACCGTCAATAGCAACGCCGTTGCGATACCACTGATATGCTGGCACAGCGCCTTCTTGCATACCTGCTATTGATGCTTCTACTTCATTTCCAAGCATTGGGTCGCCAGTAATGGAAACTTTGCCAGCTAGGTCTGTGGCGTTTGTGTAAGTAAGGTCAAAACGCATAAAAGAGGTTGGATTCTTTTTAGCGAGTTCAATCAAGGCTTTAGCTTCTTGGGAATCTGAATTTGCAAAAGCAATATTCCAGTCAATTGCAGCACTTACTCCAGCATCAAGTTGAAAAACCGAATTTGAAGTCTGTGACATGTTTGCCTTTGAAAGAGCGGCTTCAATTATTGTTGTTTCTCCAGTTTTTACTGTAGCGTTAATGTCTGGAGTGTTTGTTTGAGTTGCCGTTAGGGTAACGCCGCTAATGCGCACGTTAGTTTCGGTCATGTTGTTTTCAATCTTCCAATTGCTTGGAGTAACAATTGAGCCGTCATCTGCAAGTGCGCAAGCTACTGTTGTTGGAACATTAATAGTAAGTTGCGAATCTGCGTATGCCTGCGTAGGTTGTGCGGCAAACGATGCAGCACACAAAACTAAAGAAAGCGATGCGAATGCCGCTACAATTTTATTAGAACGCGCGTGCGTTGACGCAGACGCTTGGCTTGTGGCGCTTGCTTTAGCTGCCACTGTGGCACATCCGCTGCGACTGCCATGACGAGAAAACATAGGTAAGTTCAACATATTAATACCACCCTTACCTTTGAGATTCTGTCTTGCGAGAATGTATGTACACGCCACCTATTGCTGCGCCAGATACAACAACTACTGCGCCTGCTATAAGTGCATATGTTGTTGCGTCATCGCCAGTAGGCGAAAGTGAATCTTCTTTGTCTGGTGTAGCAGTAAGTGTTACATCCGATGAAGCGGTTTTTTCTGCTGCGCCTTCTGCGTGTGCATATGCAGGAAGTGCACACATTAGCATACCTGCAAGAGCAAATGCAAAAAGCGTGCTCAAAACCAATTTTGCGGCTTTTGCCATTTTCCCAACCTCTCTATCACCCCTAATTGTTTGCGACATTTGCGCCGTAGTTACTGCAACAAGCGAACAACCTGCAGCCACCACACCAGCGCAATCGCTAGCCAATTAAGGTAACTTCTATGCTTTGCGGACTTCCCTGCAAAGCCTTAGTACCAACTTCATAAGCCTGAATAACAATGTAGGCTTTTCCCGCATGTGCAGAAGCGGCGCTACACCACTCAAGGCTTTCTCCTGGCGCAAGAACGTCAGATTCGAACAAAACAACATCGTCTTGAACGAGTGTGAATGTTTGGGCAAATTTGTTTGTGTCAACGTTAATTACGTTTACGCGAACTTCACCATTTTCAATTTCGCATTCAGTTGCAACCGAAATTGTCATTCGGCTTGCCTCTGTTTGCGCATCTACCTGCGCTTGAAGTTCTTCGCGTGTTTGAGAGCTTGCGCCTTCTTTGGAAGTGTTTTGCTGGTTTAAAAGAAAGCCAACAAGGCACAAACAAGCAATTACTAAAATAGCAATTAAAGCAATTGAAAAAGCGCGCAGTCCACCCTTTGTTGTCAAAACATTCATCGCCGTATCTTAGTCCTAAATACACACAAGCGCAATAAAAAAACTATGATATGCGCCTATATTTCAGTGGAAAATTGCGTTGTTTTTCATAGATTTAACAAACGGAAATTTAAGCTAGGAATTCCGAAATAAATAGAGCACAAATTTCAAGAGAGAGCATGCCGTTGAATGCCAGTAAGGTACAAGTACAAACAACTATCGTCATTTGCTACCCAGTTATTTGGTGTGTAGCTCACATTTGTATCTATTTTGCCACCAGAGCCAATCGTGGCACCTTGTTTTGTTCCCTTTGCAAACATGCTTCCTGTTAGCGCAAATGTGATATTACCGTTAAGTTCTTTGTAATCTCCACCAAAAATGGCTCCAGCAACAGATTTATATGCATAAAGCATTCCGCTTCCATTTACCGTAAGGCTTGCATCTTGAGGTACATGAATTAGCGATTCGTGTCCTACCTTTGAATAACTTGTTGGCAATATTCCAAAATGCAAGTACCTTCAATTGTAAGCACGTTGCCAAGACCAGCAAAGTCAACCAAGTTTGTGTTACCTTTGTTTGAAAGATACACGTCTTTAAGCGTTAAGTTAGATACTTGGCTAGTGCAATCAAAGCAAATGTTGTTTTTAGTACAAAACACACACGGTAACTGCAAGCAACGTTCGCAAAAATTGCTTTTGGCAGTTGCCGTAGGTGTTAAAACTATATGCAGCAAAAATAGTAAAAGGGGCCCTTTTAAACGAGCCCCTTTTACATAACATTTTATGATTTATGCTTCTGTGGTTGTCCATCCACCGTTAACAGCTGCAACAAGAATTGCGTATGCATCTACTGCATCAACTTTGTCATCGCCATTAACATTTGCAACGCCTTCAATTAATTCATATGTTGCGCCAGTTGTTTCTGGGTCCCAACAATTAATCAATTTTGTACGGGAATCTGTACCTTCGGCATAAATAGTACCGTTTGCCATATCGTATACAACTTGGGCATCTACTACATTTAGTTTGCCGTTGTTGTTTACATCGCCTTTAAGTTTAGGTGCAAGACCAATAGATAGAGAATCAAGATTTGTTACAGCAACATCAATGTCATCAGTTTCACCAGACTTGCCTGCAACAGCATTTGCCAAAGAAACTGTGGCATTTCCTGCCTTTGTGCACTTAAATGTTGCAACAGCTACAGTGCCATCTGTTGTACCAGCA
Source organism: uncultured Eggerthellaceae bacterium (assembly GCA_964599515.1). Taxonomy (GTDB): domain Bacteria; phylum Actinomycetota; class Coriobacteriia; order Coriobacteriales; family Eggerthellaceae; genus CAKUOV01. The sequence continues at coordinate 9,923 of CAZRFO010000029.1, forward strand.
TTATTGTTAAACCCAAATGTTGGCTTGCCTTCTACTGTATAGAATTCCAATTTATCACCAGACAAAGCACTGCCTTTTGTAATGCTTTGAAGCTCTAGATTGCTGGAAT
>CAZRFO010000030.1:0-9987 GCA_964599515.1 uncultured Eggerthellaceae bacterium
CCAGAGGCTAAAAAGCCAGCGCCTGGACAGATTACGCCTGAACAAATAAAAGTTATTCTTGCATCTTCAAGCCCACGCAGAAAGGAATTGCTTGAACGCGCTGGCGTTTCTTTTCGCATAATGAGTTCAGAGGTAGACGAATATCTAGAACCAGATGATCTTCGTAACCCAAATGAAGCATGTAAAAAGCTTGCAGAACGCAAAGCAAAAGCTGTAGTTGAAGAACTTTTGTGCGATGAATCAATAAGTGGGCCCCACGCAGTAATTGGTGCGGACACTATGGTTGTAAATTGTGGAGAAATCTACGGAAAGCCAAAAACAGATGAGCACGCACTGCAAATGCTTTTAGCACTTCAGGGAAAAACTCATGAGGTTGTAACTGCTGTTTCTGTTTGGCTTTTTAACGTTGGCGAAGATGATGAAATTTCGCTTGGGTTTAGAACGTTTGCAGATGTCAGCAAAGTAACATTTAGGACTGCAAGCGAAGAAGAGCTTTATGATTACGTTTCATGCGGCGAAAGCAAAGATAAGGCAGGGGCTTACGCGGCGCAAGGGCGCGGCTCTGAGTTTATTGAACGCATAGATGGAAGCCTTGATACCGTGATTGGACTGCCTGTTTCGCGCCTATTAAAGGAATTTCCTTACTTGGCAAAGGGCAGCTTGTAATAATTGAAGACAAATACGTGTAAAATACACACGTTTGACCAAATGTAGAATTTGAGTTTTTAATAAGGGTAAAGATGCACAAAGACGTTGAAAAAATTTTATATTCGGAAGAAGAAATTAAAAACCGCGTTTCTGAACTTGGAGCGCTTATTACAGAAAAGTATAAAGATGTAGCAGATGCCGGTGAGCCAATTGTTTTGATTTCTGTTTTGCGTGGTGCTGCTATTTTTATGGCAGACCTTGCACGTGAAATTGACCTTCCTGTGGAAATGGACTACATGGCAGTATCTTCATATGGCAATGGAGTTAAAAGCACCGGCACAGTACAAATAATCAAGGACGTTTCTTCAGATATAGCAGGTAAACACGTCATAATTGCAGAAGATATCCTTGATTCTGGTCTTACTTTGAAATACCTATTAAACAACTTTGAAACAAGAAAACCTGCATCAGTTTCTGTTGTTTCGCTACTGCGTAAGAAAGTTGAAAACCAGGAAAAGATTGACTGTTTGGCAATAGGTTTTGAGTGTCCAAATGAATTTATTGTGGGTTATGGTCTTGATTACGCAGAGAAGTACCGCAACATTCCTTATATTGGTATATTGAAACCTTCCGTTTATCAAAAATAGCAAAATAGAGTTTTACACCAGCTTGTTTTAGAAAGATTAATGCATGAGTTCACAAGAAAAAAAGCCTAATGAGCCAAAGCGTGTTGGAATAGTTTCTATAATTTTGGTTGCGTTTATTGCTGCGTTTTTGTCGTATCAGCTGTTTACAAATAATTCTTATACGCAAACAGAAACAGATACTCTTATTACATCTGAATTTGTTCAAGCAATAGAACAAGACAGAGTTGTTTCTGTAGTTTACAACGCGGGTGATTACACAGTTACCGGTACTTATTACCCAGCAGTAACTGCAGGCTCAGACATTAGCAGTGCTTATAATGAAGCAATAGAGGGCCTCAATAGTGCAAGTGGCGAAGAAGGTATAACAACGCAAGACCTAGAGTCTAAAGAGTTGGGAAGCCTTCGCAATTACACCACAACATATATTGGACAAGATTCCCTGATGGAGCTTCTTGCGGAACATCCAGATGTAAGTTTTGAAGTAAAACTTCCTTCTGGTCTACTTAGCACACTTGGTTCTATTCTGCCAATAATTTTAATTGGCGTAATTATGATTATTTTCTTTGCCCAGATGAACAAGGCGAATAATTCGCAAATGAGCTTTGGCAAAACAAAGTCTAAGAAAAACCCTGAAGAGCACCCAGATGTAAAGTTTGACGATGTTGCTGGCGTAGATGAAGCCGTTGAAGAAATGCGCGAAGTAAAAGACTTTTTGTCAAACCCAGAAAAATATCAATCGATTGGTGCGAAGATTCCGCGTGGGTGCTTGTTGGTTGGCCCTCCTGGCACAGGTAAAACATTGCTTGCACGTGCAGTTGCTGGTGAAGCAAAAGTACCATTCTTTAACATTTCAGGTTCTGACTTTGTAGAAATGTTTGTTGGTGTTGGCGCTTCACGTGTTCGCGACTTGTTTAAACAAGCAAAAGAAGCAGCACCTTCTATCATTTTTATTGACGAAATTGATGCTGTTGGCAGACAACGTGGTGCAGGTGTTGGTGGCGGTCATGATGAACGCGAACAAACCCTTAACCAGTTGCTTGTTGAAATGGACGGCTTTGATAAAAACGACTCCGTTGTGCTTATTGCCGCTACAAACCGTGTTGATATTTTGGACCCAGCGCTTTTGCGTCCTGGCCGTTTTGACAGACAAATTGTAGTTGACGCGCCAGATGTCAAAGGTCGCAAGCGCATTTTGGAAGTTCATTCAAAGGGCAAGCCTATTGGCTCAGACGTTAATTTAGAAAAGATAGCTCAGTTAACACCTGGCTTTACTGGTGCAGATCTTGCTAACCTAATGAATGAATCTGCGCTTCTTACAGCACGCCGCAACAAAAAGATTATTACTCAAAATGAGGTAATGGAATCTATGGAGCGCGTTATTGCAGGTCCAGAGCGCAAAAACCGCGTAATGGATGAAAACACTAAAAAGACAATCGCGTATCACGAAAGTGGCCATGCTCTTGTTGGTTACACTCTTCCGTATGCAGACCCAGTTCACAAGATTTCAATCATTTCTCGTGGCAGGGCCTTGGGCTATACGCTTTCAATTCCTGCAGAAGATAAGGTCTTGAATTCTCTTCGCGAAATGAAAGATGAACTTGCTGTATTTATGGGCGGACGTGTTGCAGAAGAAATCTATTGTGAAGACATCACAACTGGCGCAAGCAATGACCTTGAGCGTGCAACAAAGATGGCGCGTTCAATTGTTACCCAATACGGTATGAGCCCAGAACTTGGAACGCAAGTATTTGGACAACCTAATCATGAAGTCTTCCTTGGCAGGGATTACGGAAATACGCAGGATTATTCAGAAGAAACAGCACGCCGCATTGATGCTGAAGTTGCGCGCATCATGAAGGAAGCGCATGACAGAGCATATGAAATTCTTATTGCAAATGCTGAAAAGATGAACACTATGGCTCAGGTTTTGATGGAACGCGAAACCGTAGAGGGCGAAGCTTGTGAAAGCTTGCTTGCAGGTGAGTGGGAATCTTACCTTGTTCGTGAAAAAGACATCATTGCTGCTAAAGAAGCCGAAGAAGCTGCAGCGCGCGCAAACGATGCCGCCATTATTGCAGCTCACGAACAAGAACTTGCTCATCAGCGTGAACAAGAAGCGCAAAACGGTCCGCTTCATAGCCTTATTCAACTCAATTCAAACATCAACAATCAAAACAAAGATGATGATGACGAAGAAAAGAAAGACGAATAGCCATGCAATGGAATTGCGGCTCATATAAATTTGATACTAAGATGCCCATTATTATGGGCATCTTGAATCTTACGCCAGATTCTTTTTCAGATGGCGGTTCTTACGCGAGTGTTGAAGACGCTGTTGCTGCCGCACATAAAATGATAGAAGAAGGCGCACACATCATTGATGTTGGTGGCGAATCTACGCGTCCTGGAGCTTTAGAAATTGATGTAAAGGAAGAACTTTCACGCGTGCTTCCTGTTGTGAGCGCTTTGGCAAAAGACGGTATTTGCGTAAGCATTGATACGCGCCATGCGCAAGTTGCGCACGAGTGCGTAAAAGCAGGAGCAAGCATCATTAATGACATAACTGGCTTTAGCAACAAAGATATGTTTGAGCTTGCATGCACGTGTGATGCTGGTCTAGTTGTAATGCATATGCGGGGCAACCCAGAAACAATGCAAGAAAACCCGGTGTATGAAGATGTTGTATCTGAAGTTCGTGATTTTTTGAGCGAGCGAGCACAAGAACTTGTTAACGCCGGAGTAGATGCAGCGCGTATTTGCATAGACCCAGGTCCAGGCTTTGGAAAGACAGCCAAGCAAACTATAGAGCTTGTTCGCAACTTTCAAGAATTTTGCCATTTGGGATACCCTGTTATGGCAGCACTTTCCAGAAAATCATACATTGGCTATGCGTATAAAATTGAAGACCCGCAAAATCGCGACATAGCAAGTGCGGCGGAAAATTTGCTTGCATGTGAGCTTGGCGCAAACGTTTTCCGTGTTCACAATGTGGCTGCTACAGTTGAGGCGCTAAAAGACTTGCGTCCGTATGTGTTGTTGTCTTTAGGGTGCAATGTTGCCCTTGTTGCAAACCCAGGGGAAGAGCTAGAGGCTAAGCAGGCGCAACTCAACTTGGCCATTGCAGATTTATGCCTTCTGCCAGATTCGCAAATCATTGATGTTTCTTCTTTTTATGAGAGCGAAGCGGCTTATTACACAGAGCAGGAAAATTTTGTAAATGCTGTTGTACTTCTTAGAACGGGAATCCCGCCGCTGGAATTGCTGGATTACTTGCACGCCATAGAAAATAAGCTTGGACGCGTAAGAGAAATTCCAAATGGGCCTCGTACCTGCGATATTGACATTCTAGATTATCAAACTTATGTATGTGAAAGCGAAAAGCTCACACTCCCGCATCCGCGTGTCTGTGAGCGAGACTTTGTTGTAAAGCCGCTTGCGGAAATACTTCCTAAGCACATTCTTGCAAATGGTGTTGAACCATACAGTGTGGAAGAAAAAGACAGACTTGGCCATGCTGTAAAGATTGAGCATTAATCTGAAACAACTGACATGTTTACTATAGATTTTCTTGAAGAAACCGTATCTACTAATTTGCTTGTTAAAGAGCAAATTAACGAAGGCGCAGCTGAAGGGTATTGTGCGTGTACCCTTGCGCAAACAGCAGGGTATGGAAGGCAGGGAAGAGCATGGAAAAGCCCAAAAGGCGGGCTTTATTTCTCTGTGCTTTTGCGGCCAAACAAACCTCTAGAGCAACTTCCTAGCCTTGCGCTTGTTTGCGCTCTTGCTTTGAAAGAATCTCTTACAAAATATTTTTCTCTTGATGAAAATGCGCTAAAAATCAAATGGCCAAATGATATTGTTACTCCAACAAAAGATGGCTTTAACAAAGTTTGCGGAATATCTCTTGAACTAATTGATGGCGCCATATGTGTTGGTGTTGGGATTAATGTTGTCCGTCCAAGTGCAGATATTGAAACTGATGGCAGATATTCTCCAGCGTTTTTATGTGAGCTTGCGCAACCAAAACATATAAATCTTGAATTGAATGAGAAAAGCGCAAAAGACGTTCTTAATGCAATGCTTGATACTTTCAGTTCGTATTACGCGCGTTGGCTTTGTGGTGGAGAAAGCGGAAGCGAAGGTGGCATCGAACCTGTCAGCGAATGCGACCATGAAAGCGGTGAAGATGGCAACGAAGATGCCACCGAACACGGCGCCTTCGCATGCTTTAAAGAGAGTTATATTTCAAACATGTATGCAAAAGGCAGCTTCGTAAAACTTTGCACTATGGAAAACAAACTTATAGTTCAGGGCAAAATTTTAGGCGTAGATAACAACGGTTTACTTATTTTAAAAATGCTAGATGGTTCAATCGAATCATTTAATTCTGGGGAGGTACACTTTGTATAATACTTCGCGTTCTGTAACGTTAGCTAGAATTGCACTTTGTATAGCGCTATTGGCTGTGTGCGCATGGATTACTATCCCCATAGGTGCTGTTCCTATTACGCTTCAGATATTTGCTTGTGCACTTGCAATTTGTGTGCTCCCTTCAAAGGAAAGCGTTTGTGTGTTTGCGGGATACCTGGTGCTAGGCGCAATTGGTGTCCCTGTGTTTTCAAGCATGCGTGGTGGCATTGGTGTGTTGGCTGGCCCTACTGGTGGATTTATCTGGGGATACGTTGTTGGCGCATTGCTTGCGCTTTTGCTTAGTGTTGTCATCAAGAAAGAAACCTACAATTCAGTTGTATTTGGCGCACTAAAATGCGTTTTGCTTTTGTGCGCATGCTATATATGTGGAATGGTTCAATTTTGTGCAGTAATGGGTGTAGATTTGCAAGCTGCTTTTTTGGCGTGCGTTGCTCCATTTGTTGTGCTTGACGCTATTAAAATTGTGCTAGCTATACTTTGTTCTAAGGCACTTGTCGCAGCACTTGGTTTTAATAAAGCGCATAAGCAATCTTTAGAATAGGCATTGATGCTTTCTAAAGATTGTAGTTTTGTATCCCGTTTTTATGTTGATGTCTTGGCGCAAATTTCTAAGAAGAAATCGAAGGTATCACAACAATAAAGCACGCGCCTTTTTCTGGCAAATTAACTGCCTTGACTGTTCCGTCATGGCGCTCGACTATGCTTTTTACAATAGAAAGACCTAAGCCTGTTCCGCCAGTTCCACGGCTACGCGATAAATCTGTTCTGTAGAATCTGTCAAAAAGTAAACTTGGGTCAATGTCCCCGAAACCACATCCATCGTCTTTTACAGAAAGTACGGAATTACCAGATAGTCCGCAGAGTTCAACTGTAATGTGGCCTCCGGGTTCAATGAATCGGCTAGCATTTTCTACAAGGTTTTGTATCACTTGTTTGATCTGGTCATAGTTTCCAAGTATGTCTGGTGCTTCGCCTTGTATTTCTACGTTTGCGCCACGGTCCTTTAATATTGGATTAAGCATATCAACAACTTCTGTACATGCTTGTTTTAGGTCTATACGTGCAAGGCTTTTGTCTTGTTGAGCTGTTGCGCCTTCAATGCGCTGCAATGTGAGCAGGTCTTTTGTAAGGCGGCTTAAGCGTTCGCTTTCGCGTATGATAATCGAACAAAACTTTTCGTGAAGTTCTGGTGGCAAATCTGGGTCCTGAAGCATTTCTGCATTTCCGCGAATTGCCGTAAGTGGCGTGCGAAGTTCATGCGCAACATCGCTAATAAAATCTGTCTGGCGCTTTTCTTTTATAGCCAGGTCTTTTGTGCGGGTTTTTGTCATGTCATGAAGTTCTGTTAAGCATTCTGCAATTTCATCGGCCTCAGACAATTTCCCAGTTTTGGTGAATTCGACATCTACACCTTTTTTGAAAGCTTGAGTTTTCTTAACAAGGGTAGAAAGTGGTTCTGTCAAAAAGCTACCAATACACATGCTTACTACGAACGCGATGATTGTTACCGGCAAAACGCAGTCTAGCAATGTTGTTGTGAAAGGAACTGCGTAGACGTATTTGCATAAAAGCGCAATTGAGCCTCCAGCAAGAAAAACTAGAAGCGTGCAAATACATGCAATCTGATTTTTTAAACTCTTCATTTAATTTTAAGCCTTGATTCTGTATCCGTATCCGCGCACGGTTTCTATGATTGACGGGTCGTATCCGCTAGCTTCAATTTTGTCGCGAAGTCGTTTTATGTGAGTATCAACAGTTTTTGTTTCTGTGATGTATTCCCAGTCCCATGCTTCTCGTAAAAGGTCATCGCGAGAAACAACCTTGCCAGCGTTTTTCATAAGGCAAGCTAGTAGCTCAAATTCGCGCGGTGTTAGGTCTATGTCTCCTTTGTCGCCAGTTGCTACATGAGCGTCAACATCTAGAGAAATTCCGCCAGCAACAATAACTCTTGAAGAATCTGCCAGCTCACCGCTACTTCTACGTAAAAGTGCCCTAACGCGTGCTATAAATTCGCGAAGACCAAAAGGTTTTGCCAAGTAGTCATCTGCGCCAAGCTCAAGTCCAACTACTTTGTCTAGTTCGCTATCACGCGCGGAAAGGAACAAAACAGGAGACCCAGAAAACGAACGTATCCTTCTGCAAAGTTCATACCCGTCAATCCCTGGAAGCATGATGTCAAGCACGTAAAGGTCGTATTTGTTTTGCCGTGCAAGCGCAAGAGCGCTTTCGCCATTGTCTGCTACATCTGCAATGTAGCCTTCCTTTTTTAGTGCATAACTTACGAATTCTGTAATGGATGTTTCATCGTCTACAACCAAAATTCGTGTTTGGGAGTCACTCATAGAATATCCTTTCATAAACGCCAATTTGCGCGTAAATTCAAAAGCTTTAATTACATATAATGATTTTACAAGTATAGTCAGTATTCGCTATTTTATTTGGGGATTGTCACAATTATGTTACTTGCGATTGATGTAGGAAATACGCATACGGTTTTAGGCGGATACGATGGGCAAAATTTGCGTTTCATGTGGCGTCTTTCAACCGACAAAAAATGCACCGAAGATGAAATCAGGGCAAAATTAAGTTCGATGTTTAACGCTGGAAATATCCAAATTTCAGATGTTTGTGGCGTTGCTCTTGCCTCTGTTGTTCCATCACTTAGTGCAGCTTGGCAAAAGGCAGTTCGCGAGTTGTTTTCTTGTGAGGCTTTTGTTTGCAATGCAGAAACTACAGCAGGGCTTTTTGAAGCAGACTATCCAAACACTCATGAGATTGGTTCAGACCGTGTGGCAGATGCTATTGCTGCTAAAGCTTGCTATGGGGCTCCTGTTGTTGTTGTTGACTTTGGAACTGCTACAAACATTGAAGTTATAGATAAACGCGGGAAATTCGTTGGCGGAATTATAGCGCCTGGTATTGAGTCTTCTGCGCAGGCGTTATTTTCTCAAGCTTCAAAAATTGCAAGTATTGAACTAGTAGCGCCAGAATCTGCAATAGGAAAAAGCACAGAAGAGGCCGTGCAATCTGGTATTGTTTTGGGCGAAGCCGGCAGGGTAGATGGGCTTGTTGGCCGCGTGTTTGAACAACTTGGATATGAAGCGCCTGTTATAGCAACTGGCGGGCAGGCTTACATTATCTCTAAGTATTCAAAGACAATAAACGAAACAAACCTTCACTTAACTTTAACCGGACTTAGGTTGGCATACGAATATTCAAAGGCCAATTTATAGCTTACAAATGCGCGTAATTTGCGTTTGTGAATAATTGAAAACTTGTAAATGTAGACGAAGAAAGAGAGGGACTAAGTATGCTAAGTGACATCGAAATTGCTCAGGCGGCTACTCCAAAACACATTTCCGAGATTGCAAAAGTGGCTGGGGTAAACGAAAAATACCTGGAGTACTACGGAAACTACAAAGCAAAAGTTGACTACAACTTGCTTAAAGAAGAAACGCACACTCAGGGAAAGCTTATTTTGGTTACAGCCATTAATCCAACACCAGCTGGTGAGGGTAAAACAACTACAACAGTTGGCTTGGCAGATGCGCTTTCCAGGCAAGGAAAAAACGTCATAGTTGCTTTGCGTGAGCCTTCTCTTGGCCCTGTCTTTGGTGTAAAGGGTGGCGCTGCTGGTGGCGGGTATGCCCAGGTCATCCCAATGGAAGACATTAATTTACACTTTACAGGAGACTTTCATGCAATAGGTGCAGCAAACAATCTTTTGGCTGCAATGTTGGACAATCATATCCAACAAGGAAACGCGCTTAACATTGATGTTCGCAAAATTACTTGGAAGCGCGCAGTAGACATGAACGACCGCCAACTGCGCAATATCGTTTGTGGTCTTGGTGGAAAAGCCAATGGCGTTCCACGCGAAGAAGGCTTTGATATTACTGTTGCATCTGAAATTATGGCAATCTTTTGCCTTGCCACTTCTATTACAGATCTCAAAGAGCGTCTAAGCCGCATTGTTGTTGCATACACTCGCGACGATAAACCTGTCACGGCAGGAGACTTAAACGCCCAAGGAGCAATGACTGCGCTTTTGAAGGACGCATTGAAGCCTAACTTGGTTCAAACGCTAGAAGGCACTCCTGCTTTTGTTCATGGCGGTCCTTTCGCAAACATTGCACACGGCTGCAATTCAATTATGGCAACACGCATGGCTATGGCATTGGGTGACTACGCCGTTACAGAAGCTGGCTTTGGTGCAGACCTTGGTGCAGAAAAATTCCTTGACATTAAGTGTAGACTTGCA
>CAZRFO010000031.1:0-9958 GCA_964599515.1 uncultured Eggerthellaceae bacterium
TAAGCCCGTCACCCCAGCCAAAAAGGCAGAACCAATGAGTGAGCATCCTATGTCGCTTCGATAAAAAATTACCCACTTAAAGCCAGGTAGATTTCCTTAACGTAACTTAACGCTAAGACTTATACTCATCCCAGGCGCCAGTTTCGTCTTTAATGCCAAATTTCTCTGGGTTAAACATTGGGTCTTTGCCAGCTTTGCGCTGCTCCTGATAATCTTTTAGCAACTTAGCTGCCATTGGAGACATGAGTGCAATTGCAATAATGTTTGCCCATCCAAGCAGGCCGTATCCAACATCGCCAAACGACCACATTGCATCTGCACTGATGCATGCACCCAAAAATGAAGCAATAACAAAGATGATGCGAATTGCGGTTATTGCATTTTTGTTGCCTTTTGTAAGGTAGTTGATGTTGCTTTCTGCCTGGTAGCAATATCCAGTAAGAGACGTGAAAACAAAAAGCACGATGATGACTGCCAACAACTTCCCGCACCAATCGCCATATGTGGTGCAAAGAGCATGTTGCGTCCACTTAACGCCTTCTTCAATGCCTCCAGTTTGCGAAAGCAAAAGCGTTACACCATCTGCAGAAACAACATCATAAACACCGGTCAAAAGAACAATGAGTGCTGTTGCGGTTCCAACAAGAAGCGTATCAACGTAAATTGAACAAGCTTGAATGAGGCCTTGTTTTGCAGGGTGGCTGCATTCTGCTGCTGCAGAAACAATGGCGCCGCAACCCATGCCCGCCTCGTTTGAATAGATGCCTCGCTTTACACCCCAGCTTACAGCAGAGCCAATAATTGCACCAAAGATTGGATGAATTCCAAGAGCGGAACTCACGATAAGAGCAAGTGTGGCAGGGATTTCTGTAACATGAATGCACAAAATGATAACCGCCAAAGCAATGTATGCAACGCACATTATTGGCGTAAGGAATTCTGCAACTTTTGCAATGCGCTTAATAGACCCCATAACAATAAACGCAAGAATCACGCAGCAGACTGCGCCAACAATAATTTTGTCTACGCCAAAGGCTTCTTCAAAAACCAAAGTTAGCGAATTGATTTGCACGCCAGGAAGTAAAATTCCAGGTCCAAGCACCGCAAGAACAGCAAAGATAACCGCATACGGCTTGCATTTCAAGCCTTTTTCTATGTAATAGGCAGGGCCGCCAGTAAATGCTCCAGCTGCATCTTTTACTTTGTACGCCTGCGCTAGTGCAGATTCTGCAAAGGCGGATGCTGCGCCAATGATTGCGATAATCCACATCCAAAAAACCGCACCAGGGCCGCCAAAGAAAATTGCACTTGCAATGCCTGCGATGTTGCCCATGCCAACACGCGCACCAACGGTTGTAGCGAATGACTGGAATGCCGAAATTCCCTTGCCCTTTTTGTGTTCGTCTTTTTGGCTGCCTAAAGAGCCTGTTGCGCCTTCGCCAAGTTCTCCAGAAACAGCCTCTGTAAACGCACCAGCAAGAACGCCTGTACGTTTGCCATTTTCTTCTGGTTGTTGGGCATCAATTTCATCTGTCCTTTTCTCAAAGTTTTCTTTTCCAGTGAGAAGCCTAATCATGTCACCAAAAAGACGAATTTGCGGAAGGCCCATGCGAATAGACAAATAAAGTCCAACACCCAAGCACAAAATTACAAGCGGCATGCTCCACACAATGCCATCTAAGTTTGCTGCGAATTCGTTAAGTTGCGTCATGAAATCCATATGTGCTGCACCCTTTCCTTGCATACAATGCAGGCTATTCTATCGCAGTTCACATGTATATCGCCGCATAAGCCCGCTTACGGCAAAAGCAAGCACGCCTTGCGCGCAGGCTAGGGCGCGCAGGCTGAGGGTTAAGGCGACCATGTCTACGAAAGACTTACAGTGGCTGTGGGTGGCGGAGCTTTCCAAACTTGGCACATAAAGTCGGCTTGGCATGGTATGTGAACGAACCCCGCACGCAGAATTTTCGTGGTATAAGCGAATGCACCACGAAAATTCAAGCACAGGACTGTGAGCGAACGTACCTTGCCAAGCCGGCTACATAAGAGTCTTAGCGACTAAGCCCGTCAACCCCAGCCAAAAAGGAAACAGCCCGTTCAGACGCGTCTAAAACTCTAAGATTTCTTCGGGACGCGATATAAGCACGTCTGGTTTGTTTGTATAGAGGCCTTCGAACTGCCCATACCCCCAGTCAACTCCAACAAATTGGACGTATGCCGCACGCGCCACACCTACATCGTTTGCAGAATCACCAATGTACAGGCACTCTTTGGCACTCACACCCAATTCGCCAAGAAGTTTATTAAGCCCAGTTGGGTCTGGCTTTCTTGGAAATTCATCGCAACGCCCATGGACAAAATCAAATACGCCAGGAAGTTTTTCTTCTATAGCAAGTTTGGCAGCAGAATCTGGTTTATTTGAAAGTACAGCAAGACGCGCGCCTTTTGCCTTTAGAGTAGAAAGCAATTCTGGAATGCCAGCGTACGCGCAGGTCATGCGCGTGCCGTATTCGTCTAGATACTTTTCCCACTGCACATACATTTCATCAAGCTCTTCCGCAGATGTGCCATGCGGTGCAGCCTTTGAAAGCAGCGTTGCACCGCCACTTCCAACGTAGTTTAGGATTTCTTCTCTTGTATGCGTTGGCATATTGTGGTCAGCTAACACAGCATTTGTTGCAGCAACTAGGTCTGCTATGGTGTCTAAAAGCGTTCCGTCTAAGTCAAATATGTAAGCTTTATATGCCATTGGTCTCCTACAAAAAATGGGCACGGCTGATTTTACCGCACGTCGTCGCAAATTGCTGCAGCAGCTTCTTTGAACTTTCTCCCACGCCTATCTTATGCAAATACGACTTGCTCTACCGTACAGTCAAAGCTTTCACACGGAAGCGATTCTACACGTTGTTCTTCAAATGCTACCGCTACAACAAAGCATTCTGGTTTAAGCTGCGGAATGTAACGGTCATAATTCCCGCCGCCGTATCCAAGGCGCGCTCCTTGAACGTCAAATGAAACTAACGGGACTATCATGGCATCAATCTGCGAAGGCTTTAAAACTTCTAGTTCTTGTAACTCACATGCTGCAATTGCAGAAGCAGGCGAAGATAAAAATGGCAGTTCGCGCTTTATCGCTTGCTCACAACTTACGCGAACAAAAACCATTTCCGCACTTTGCTTTTTGGCATGTGCGCTTGATGTGCTTGTCGTCACCGCGTCTTTCGCGCCTGTGTTTGACGGTGCCTCAGAAATCATACATGGCATAGCAATTTGCCATCCGTGAGATTCCACACATGCAACCAAGCTATCAAGCGAAAGCTCCGAGCCAAATGCTGAATACAGCGCAACAACTGGCGCCGCGCATGTAGAGTGTGCTTTTTGCTGTTTTGCGCCATCGTGCGCAACAACTGGCACTAAGACATTGCGTCGTGCAAACTCTTGCACAAGCAGTTCTTCCACACGTTCGCACACCTTGACACTTTTTTGCTCTCGCAGCTCCACATTCATTTGCGAACGCTTCGCCAAAACCTCTTTGCGAACTGTCCGCTTCTGCAAGGCAATGTCTCCCGCTGGCTCGCCTGTCAACGCGCGTCCACCATCGCGTGTCGCAACACCACCTGCGCTATCCAATTCCAAGCACCTGTATGACTAGAAGCGCCACGGTCAAAAGCGCCACAACAACAACGGTTAACCAAATAAGTATGCGAGTAATTTTTCCCGCAACATATTTGCCCATGATAAGTTTGTCGGAGCTGATGATTGCCATGAAAACAAGCAACACTGGCAAAATAATGCCGCATACAAATTGCGAAAACAGCATCATTGCCATCAAGTTCACACCTGGTATCAAGACTGACACAGCAGAAACAAAAATCACAAACGTCAGAATACCTTTAAATATTGGAGCTTCTTTCCATTTGAAATCTACGCCGGCTTCCCATCCAAACGCTTCGCAAATTACAAACGACGTTGTAAGCGGAAGCACGCACGCCGCCAAAAACGATGCACCAATAAGGCCAATGGCAAAAAGGATTTGCGCGTATTCGCCTGCAAAAGGCTCTAACGCACGCGCTGCATCTGCGGCGGAATCAACAGAAACCCCAGCTGGATACAAAACAGAGCCCGTTGTTACAACAATAAACCACGCCACAATGCACGCAACAACTGTGCCAGTTATAGCATCAACCTTCATTGGCAGCGCATCTTGCGTTGTCATGCCTTTTTCTACAACATTACTTTGCATGTTAAAAATCATCCACGGCGCAATTGTTGTACCTATCATTGCAATCATGAGCGAAATGAAAGAGCTGTCGTTAACAAAACTTGGCACCACCGTGCTTTGCAGGGCACTCCCCCAGTCGGGCTTTGCCATAACAGCAGCCACAATGTATGTGATAAACACAAGCGAAATTATGAGGAAAACGCGCTCCACCTGCTTATAGTTCCCGGCAATCACAATTGCCCACACGGCAAGTGCGGCAATTGGCACAGTGATGTATTTACTTACGCCAAACATTTCCATGCCACTTGCAATACCAGCAAATTGAGAAACTATAGTAGCCACGTTACCAATCAGAAGCGCAAACATAGCAAGTGTTGTTAGGCGAATACCAAAACGTTCACGAATAAGCGCCGCAAAACCTTTGCCTGTGACGGCACCCATTTTGCTTGCCGTTATCTGGACCACAATAAGAAGTATGCACATAATTGGAAGGGCCCACAACGCAGCATATCCAAATAATGCACCTACCTGGGAATATGTTGCAATTCCGCCGGCATCGTTTCCTGCCATTGCAGTGATGATGCCAGGACCCATTGCGGCTAGCACAACGCCAAGCTTGCTATTTTTGAAACCAGATTTTTGTTCTTGCAACGTTTGCGCACTGTCCGTCACTTGCACATTCGCAATGTCACCATCAACGCAAGCATTTGTGTTATTCGCTTGGCCGCTAAGTTGCCCGCTAAGTTGGAGTTGGTCTTTTTCCGTTAAGGTCATGCTCAACACCACCCGTCAAAACGCGCGGCGCCTTTGGTCTCAACTGCTTCAATGCAGCGTGTTGTTTTATAGGTCATGCTCAACACCACCTATTAGCTCCACGGATATCCCAACGCTTGCAACAAACAGAACGTATAAATTGCAAGCGCTGCGCACGCTGCAGCGCAAATACCAACAACTTTGCCAGGCTTCCATTTTTCAGCTGCATCATCTTCTACGGCATCCCAAGCGTCATCCGTTGTAATGATTCCTAAAATGGTGCCCTCTTCATCTACTACAGGAAGAGCCGGCAGGTTATATTTGAAGATGTTTTCTACTACTTCATCTTCTGTTTCATCAGGCGAAATTGAAATAACATCTTCAAACATTACCTTACTAATAGGCTTGTTTTCATCCGTTAACACCAAAGTGCGCAAAGACACAACGCCAACAAATTTACCATATTCGTCTGTTACATAAACGTAGTGAACAGTTGGGTGGTCCTCATCCAAATTGCGAAGCACCTCTATTGTTTCACGAACAGTAGCTGTCATTGGCACGCTTACAAACTGCGTTGTCATCATGCCGCCAGCAGTACCATCGCGATACCCCAAAAGCGAACGAATTTCCGCAGATTCTTCCACGCCCATCAGGCGAAGAAGCGTTTCTGCCTTCTCATACGTTAAGTCGCGAACAATGTCTGCCGCTTCGTCAGGGTCCATCTTTCCCAAAAGAGCAGAAGCTTGCGCAGCAGGCAAATCCTCAATGAACTCTGCCTGGTACTCATCTTCCATTTCAGAGATAGCATCCGTTGCTTGCGCTTCGTCTAAATGCTTGAAAACGTTTGCACGTTGTTGTGGGTCAAGTTGCTCAAGAATGTCTGCAACGTCTGCCGGGTGCAACTCATCTAGGCGCTTGTGCGAAACAGAAAGCGAAACCTCAGACAAGTCACGGTCAAGCAAGTCCATGTAATTCCAGGCGATAATTTGCTCGTCA
Source organism: uncultured Eggerthellaceae bacterium (assembly GCA_964599515.1). Classification (GTDB taxonomy): domain Bacteria; phylum Actinomycetota; class Coriobacteriia; order Coriobacteriales; family Eggerthellaceae; genus CAKUOV01. The sequence continues at coordinate 5,972 of CAZRFO010000031.1, forward strand.
ATTGGATGCTTCAAGGCCTTTGCTATGGAAGTCACCACTCGCTCAAGCAATGGATGAAGCCCGCGCAAAATTCCGCGAATGCCAACTTCTGCACCAAGCAAGCGCAGTTGCACGCCAGACTCTGAAAGTTTAAGGTCGTTTACACGAACAACCTTCATGCCTTGCGTATCTACAATTTGCTTGTCAAGCAAATCGCGCGCAAGCAAAACTTCGTCTGGTTGCAAATAGCTAAAGCGAATGTCATGACTTTGAACGCCAAGGCTAATGCCGTCTTCGTTGAATTCCTTGACGTATTTACGCCAGGAAATCATAAACGGCACATTACCAGGACCTTTAAAAGCAAGGCTTGTGATGCGAGGAAACACCTCGCCTGTTGAAATGGCTAGGTCGGAAACCGTACCTATGCGCTCGCCAGTTGAATCTACAACTGGCTTACCTATAATTTGTGAAAGATAAAGCATAACTTTCCCCTATTCTATCAACACCACACGCCAAAAAGCGCCGCGCAATGCGCTAGCACCACTAGGTATTTTGCGAATGATGTTACAGCCGAATTCTTCGGCCGCCAGAACTGGAAAGCCGAAGAACTACATACTGTGAGGTTTCTGTTTTCGAACCTTCAAGTATGTTCCTTTCTCTTTACCAATAAGAATGTGCCACTTTGGCTTTCTGCCAAGCTGGCTTGTTTGCGTCACGCAAATTCGCTAGACGTCTAGCTGCCACTTTGGCTTTTTCGCTTTTTGCCTTAAAGACAAAAAGAGCTGCCTTAGTGGTGCGCCGTGAGGGATTCGAACCCCCGACGTACTGATTCGTAGTCAGTCCCTCTATCCAGCTGAGGTAACGGCGCACTTGTAAAACAGCAAAGGCTATTTTGCCAGCATTAACAAAAGGTGTCAATACAAAACTTTTTTAACGCATAAAAAATGGCGGTCTTGCGACCGCCATTGAATTGATTGGAAGTTTATTTCTTGGCTCCGTTAATGCGGCAGATAGTTGTTCCGCAATCTGGGCACTTGCCCTTTGTCATAGACCTACCGTTTTTGGTAACTGTATCTTTAGGATCTACCATGGTCTTCTTTGCCTTGCATTTAACGCAATATCCTTCTGCCATTTTTTAAACCTCTCTAGTCGTGCAGCGAAGTTCTTCTTCGCATTTAACCTATGTTTCCGATACTCATCGGAAATAACGCCTTCATTATACTTATAAGTTCATAATTACAATACAAGAGTTAGCACTTTTTTACATATTTCGAAGCAATTCCACAACGAAGTCTGCGTTTTCGTTAAGCTTTTCTTCATCAACGTTGCTAACTGCATCATTTGCTGCTCCATAAAATGCTGGAGCTATGCCGTCCACCCCAAGCAAATGAAGCGAAGGAACTCCATTATTCTTGGCTACAGATGACGCGCTTTCTCTCCAATTAAGAGATACGCCGTCTACGTGCAAACCTGCAGAAGATGCAGCCTTTGAAATGAAACGCTTCATTCGCGATTGTACATTGTTAGGTCGGAGTATGCCTTCACTTTGGGCATAACACAAATCTCCTGCGCCTAGACTTTCAAGTTCAACGATTGTTGCGCCCTTTAACTCTTGTGCGTGAGCCGCCAAGAATTGCTTAAGCCCACAGTTGCCGTCGAAGTCTGCACCTAAAGCCACAAACCAAACTTCGTTTTTGATGTCTCCAGCGCGGAAACTTCTGATATCCCTGTTTATTTCGCGTGACGCGCGTGGCTGGTTTTCACTAATATAGGTTTCGTTAACACGGTTTTCAAAACTACGGCCTTCGTTAGTTCTATTGCCACCAATTCGGCTTGCAGCGTCATCACGTACAGAATAAGTTTCTACTTCATCTGCAGGCATTCCCTGGTCATAACCTGCGTATTCATCAGCTGAATATACATCGGCATCTTCGTTGTTGTTTTCTATGCCGCGTTTACCCGGAATTAAACTTTGCAATTTAGAGAACGCTCCACCGTTCCATTCATCTTCATCAAAGAAAAAGTCATCTTTGCGTTTTGAACGACGCTTGCGTTTTCCGCCTCGTGCGTTAGAAGAAAAGCTGTCGTCGTCATCGTCCCAGCTGGATTTTTGATTCCATGTGGAATTTTGTGCATCGTAATCGTATGCTTCATCATCCCAGTCAGAGCTTTGATTCCATGTAGAATCTTGTGGCGCCTCGTAATCATCCCACGGGCTTGCGCTTGTTTGTACGTCATCATCGTCACTGCGGAAACTGTCCCATCCGCCACGACGTGCACCTGCGCTTTGCGCATCAAAGTTGTCGTCAACGTCAAGCCATTCGTTTACGTTTGTTTCTTCCTTATTCTTTTTACCAAACAGCCTGCCAAAAAATCCGCGACCGCGCGACTTAGGCATATCAACATAGCCTGGGCCTGCATATGCACCAGTTTGAGTTAGCTGGCCTGCATAAACGCTATCATCTACATCTGTAACTATAAGTTCTTCGTCATCGGCATTTTGAATAAGAGCTTCACTTACAGGGGCAAATGCTCCTGTAGCACCTGGCGTGACGGCAGAAAAACTACCAGTATTTCCACGAACTGCGCCAATAGAAACAGTTGCACCTGTAAGCGCCGTAAACGCCTGGGTTTCAAATTGCATTGGGTCTTCTTCTGGTGTAACCGGTTCAACCTTTGCATCAAACCCAGAAATTGAAGGAACATTTAAAGGCGCTTCTGAACTTTGCGCATTTTCAAACGGTTGCGGCGCCTGGTCTTGCGTGCTTCCCAAACTTATACTTGGAAGCATGCTTAACATGCTCTTTGCAGCTGCCTGCCCGCCACTTTCTTGCGCTTCTGCCAAAGGCGCGCGCTGTTTTGTTTCACCAATTGCTTGCATAGAACCAGTCAAACTTGGAAGTGTGATAAGCGGGCGCGACGGCGTGCCGCCTTCGCCTGCTGTTGCCGCCTGTGCATCTGCACCTGCAGCTATACTTGCTGCTGGCATAGCGATTGTCTTTTGAGGAAGTTCGCTGAATATGCCTCCGGCAAAACTTGAAACTTCCGGCTGTTGTGCGGAGCTTTGCGAAGTTTGCGTTGCTGTAGCTTGGGCAACATCTTGCGCAGCAGCAGCTTGCGTTGTTGTAACCTGCTCCTGCGCTGGTTGCGCTGTAGCGCCATCCTGTGCGTTAAACGTTTCTGCATCTCCAAAAAGCGCAGATAAACCTGCTAAAGATTTACGCGCTTGTTGCGCTGCTGTTTGAGAAGTTTCCGCTGCTGGCAAATTATCTTGCAGCGGTGCGTCTTGCATCATGTTTGATTGTTCTTGTGCACCTGTTGTGTCAGCTGCGAATGCTGCGTCTGTAGCCACAGTTACGCCCGTTGCCCCAGTTGCGCCAGCAACTCCAGATTGAGCCTGTTGAGCCTGTAATGATTGCAATGCAACAGAATCTATATCGTTAAGTGTTTCCTTGTTGTAAGTTGGAGCTTGGGCGGCATTGGCGGCGTTTTGAATTTCTTGAAGCCTTGCTGCTACAGAAGACGCCTCTGCAGGAGAATACCCATTCATAACAAGTTCATTAACGGCGCCAGATTGTTCATTGTCAGAGGCCTGCGATGCCTGCATTTGTGAATAGTAGGATTGGCGTTGCCCGCCTGCGTATTGACTGGAACCAGCATTTGCCCTATCAAGGGCATCAGCAAAAGTAGAACGGTGCACTTCCACTTGTTCTGTCTGCGTTGTTCCGTTTTTGGCTGCAGCAGCATCGCGCGCTGCTTTAAACCAATCTGGAACATCGCTAAAACTTCCCGAATTAACTGAAGCACGCACGGGCGCGGCTTGTGCCTGGGACGCGTTTTCTTGCGCAAGTGCATCTGCGGCGCCAGCAGCGTCGCGCGTTTGTATGGTAACTCCAGCGTAGTTTGTTCCACCAAAAGATTCTGCGGCAGCTGCACCAGCGTTTGCAAACGCCGCACCGGCAACAGCACCAGCACCGGCAACAGCACCAGCACCGGCAACAGCACCAG
>CAZRFO010000032.1:0-9906 GCA_964599515.1 uncultured Eggerthellaceae bacterium
CTGTGTCATCTATAATTGTGAAGTTAGAACGCCCTTTTTTGGTCCAAATTTCTATAACGTCGCCCTTTACAAGCTTGCGTTCAGATGTGACGAATGCAGCATCTTTTACCACCTTTGTAACGCGCCCAATGAATACGCCGCGATTGTTTGGACGCGTGTAACTCATAATTTCGTTTCCGCGTGCATGTTCTACGTATGCTGTTGTGAACCCACGAGAAAAAGCTTCCGCAAGAGTGTTGCGTTCTTCAGGTGTTGCCTTCCAGCTGTCACCTTCACCACCTGCTTCGCGCGCAGCAAAAAGCCTATCTAGAACTGCACGATAAACACCAACTACCGCATAGACGTAGTCTGGTGACTTCATGCGACCTTCAATTTTAAGCGACGCAACGCCTGCATCCAAATATTTGTCAAGCAAATCAATTGTGCACAAATCTTTTGGTGAAAGCAAATGTTCACCAGGAGAAGGAAGGGCTTTTCGTAATGCAGCATTTTTAAGCTCATAAGGCAAGCGACAAGGCTGAGCACAAGTGCCGCGATTAGCCGAACGACCTCCTATCATGGAAGACATAAGGCACTGTCCAGAATAGCAAACGCACAACGCCCCATGTCCAAACGCTTCAGTTTCCATCCCAAGTTGCGCGGCGGCATCGGTTAGCATTGCGATTTGTTCAAGCGAAAGCTCTCTTGCAAAAGTTATACGTTTTGCCCCAAGGGATGCCGCAGCCTCAACGCCAGCTAAAGAGTGAGTGTTCATTTGCGTAGATATATGTACGCGCGCGCGAGGCAGAGTTCTTTGCATTTCGCTTGCGATTCCTAAATCCTGCACAATGAAAGCATCTACACCAGCGCGATACGCTTGCCGCACTGTTTCCATTGCGTGTTTCATTTCGCGTTCAAAGATAATAGTGTTAAATGTTAGATAAACTTTCACCCCGCGGAGATGTGCAAAATCACAAGCCTCCCTCAAGGTTTTCATTGTGAAGTTATCGGCACCTCTGCGAGCATTGAAAACATCTAGTCCAAGATAAACCGCATCGGCACCAGCACTAACCGCCGCTTGAAGCGATTCAAAGTTTCCAGCTGGCGCTAACAGCTCAATTCTCACAGACATAACAGCAGACCTCCACAATCTTCGCAAATGTTTCGTGGTAGTATAACGCATTATGAAAAATAGACGTAAACAGCGCTCGGCGCACACACATGCCCCAATGTGGGCGGCAATAGTTGTTGTAGTAGTTATTGCCTTTGCAGGCTTCATGGGAGTAAAAGGCGTACTTGGCGTAATTGACGAATGGACGCAAGATCTGCCAGACGTAAGCAGCAGCGATGCATTTAATTATTCGCAAAAATCTGTTGTATACGCAGCAGACGGCGAAACGGTTTTAGCAGAATTTGAACTGGAAAACCGCGATCCTCTTGATTCGCTGGATAGCATTTCAACAGACCTTCTAAATGCAACAATAGCCACAGAAGACATGCGTTTCTACCAGCATAACGGCGTTGACCTTTACGGCATTGCCCGTGCTTTAGTAAATAATTTGCTTGGTGGAGAAATTGAGGGCGCATCTACCATCACACAACAGTTGGTTCGCAACACAATTCTAATTGATGAGATGACAGACATTTCATATGAGCGTAAAGTTCGCGAAGCACAACTTGCAATAAACATGGAAAAGGTTTATTCAAAAGATGAGATTTTACTCATGTACCTTAACACCATTAATTATGGCGATGGAGCATATGGAATAGAAGCCGCAGCGGAACACTACTTTAGCATACACGCAAGCGAACTAACTCTAGTACAAGCAGCAACTTTAGCAGCAATTCCAAATTCCCCTACTGCTTATAACCCGGTTTATAACCCAGATGCTTGCGTTGAACGCCGCAACCTGGTGTTAAACCGCATGCTCAGTCAAGGGTATATTACTCAAGAGCAATACGATGAAGCCGTTGCAACAGAACTAGAACTAAATGTTAAAAGCGAAGATTCCTACAACGGCATTTACAAATACCCGTACTTCACAAGCTATGTGCGTGACTGGTTGCAAGAAAACTACACCACTGCAGAGCTTTTTGCTGGTGGGCTTGACATTTACACAACACTAGATATTTCAAAGCAGGAACAAGCAGAATACGCATGCGATGAGCAAAACAGCAAAATGGCAAGCGCACTTGAAACAGCAATGGTTGCAATAGACCCTTCAAACGGATATGTTGTATCTATGGTTGGTGGCAAAGATTTTGGAACAGACCAATTTAACATTGCAACACAAAAAGGCCGCCCAACTGGTTCTACGTTTAAAGTGTTTACATTGGTCACCGCAATTGAAGAAGGCATTGACCCTAACACATACATAAATTGCAGTTCTAAATATACGCTTAAGAGCGGAAACGGAACTGTAGAAAACTTTGGCGGCATCAATTATGGAACACGAACGATTGCTTCTGCCACCGCTGTTTCTTCAAACACTGCATATGTACAGTTGCAAGAGCAACTTGGCGGTTCAAAGATTATTGAAGTTGCTCGTCGCATGGGCATTAAAGATGCAAGCCTTTCTGTAGTTGATACGCTCACTCTTGGCGTTTATGACATTACTCCGCTTGAAATGGCAAGCGCTTACGCAACACTTGCTTCCGGCGGAATTTATCATGAACCACACGTTGTAAGCAAAATTATAGATAGCAATGGCGAAGTAATGTATGAAGCTGACACAGAAGGCGAACGTGTTCTAGATGAAAACATAGCAGGTGCTGTGACCGATGTTCTAAAGACTGTATTTACATCATACGAAGGCACAGGCTATTCGGCACAACTTGATGGCGGGCGCCCTGTAGCTGGTAAAACTGGTACATCTAGCGACTTCCGCGACCACTGGATGTGTGGTTACACTCCAGATTTAGTAAGCGCTTTTTGGATTGGCGACCGCTCCAATAATTACATGAGCGAAGATATTGACTGCAACTGGGTATTTAAGACGTTCATGAACAATGCCCTTTACGGAACAGACTTTAGTTATTTCCCAAGTTACACAACGCCAACATACGATAGTGAACTTAACTATGCCTTTGCGCCTAAGTCTGCACCAAGCGTTGTAGGTAAATCCAAAGACGATGCAACATATACAATTAATGCTTCACAATCATCTGGATACTTCTCAATAAATTACACAGAAGAATACAGTGACACAGTAGCTGCAGGATATGTTATTTCCCAAAGTCAAAGCGGCACGACCGTTACTTTGGTAATTTCTAAAGGCATAGACCCAAGTAAAAAAGCAGCTTAAAAAGAAGACACTAGTGGCGATAGCGGCGAGTCAAGCGGCGGCGGCTCAGGCGGATCGGATTCTGGCGGAGGCGGTTCCAGCTCTAGCGGCGGCTCACATTCAGGCACTGGAGCGTAAGGTTTAGGAAGGCCATGAGTCTGGGCGGTTAAGGGTATTCGCTCACAGTCCTGCGCTCGATTTTTTGTGGTGCATTCGCTTATACCACAAAAAATCTTCGTGCGGGGTTCGTTCAGTCCTTAGTCACCAATCACAGCAAGCTATTTCATTAGAACCTTGTATGATAGCTTTGAGATATCTTTATAAACCTGCAGCGATGTTATCTGCTTCTTCAAGCAATTCAATGCCAGAAGAATAAGTTTGTTGAATTGTTTCTAACGCTGAAACATCTTTTTCTTCAGATGAATAGTACTCAACATAAGACTCTAGCGCTTCTTCAAGTTTTTGAGTTCCTTCAACATATTTATCATGTATTTCTTCAAGCACTGAAGGAGCCTCTATTGCTTCAAGTTTTTCAATGTAGGCATTCACAGAGCTAAGTGCATTTTGCATTTTCACTTCATTGTCTTGTCCTAAAGCCTCATTAAAGCCTTGTAATGTGCTTGAAATATCTTCTGCTATAACGTGAACCTGTGACATGTAATTACGATTTTGTTGTTGAGCTTTTGCGGCAGTATTATCTTGCATTGCATATCCAGAACAAGAACTCAAGGCTAAAATGGTTCCTAAACTTAAACCACAAAGTACACAAAGAATTTGTTTTCTCATAAACACTCAAGCTTCCATAATTTCATCTTTTAACACAGTTTAGATGCACGCAGTTTTTTACCGGCGCCTATCAAAATACAATTTACATTGTATCGCTCATGATAACTTTGCGTTGTCTAATTTAAAAACAGACATTGCTTCTTCAAGTTGTTTTTTAACAGCCTCATGACCTGTTCCGCCATATGTTGTACGTGCTGCAACTATTTTTTCTAAGTCAAGAGCGCTAACAATGTCGCTTTCAAAGAGCTCGCTTTCTGCCTGGAAATCTTCAAGACTTAAGTCGTCTAAGTCGCAGCCTCGTTTTTCGCAAAGCAAAACAAGATGTCCAACAACCTCGTGAGCTTGCCTGAAAGGCATGCCCTTTTTGGCAAGATAATCTGCAACATCTGTTGCAGCAAGGTAACCTTTGCGCGCTTGCTGCATCATAACTTCTGGGTGTATTGACATAGTTTCAATCATGCCAGCTGCGCAAACATAACAATCTTCTAGTGTTTTTGCCGCGTCTATTGCGCCTTCTTTGTCTTCTTGTAAGTCTTTGTTGTAAGCCAAAGGAAGAGACTTTAAAGTAACAAGCAGCGCAACAAGGTCTCCTATAACGCGGCCAGATTTTCCGCGAATGAGTTCTGCAAAGTCTGGATTTTTCTTTTGAGGCATAATGGATGAACCTGTGCTAAATGAATCAGACAAGGTCACAAAGCCAAATTCGGATGTTGACCACAAAACAATTTCTTCGCATAGTCTTGAAAGATGAATGCACGAAACACTGCAAGCATACATTAAATCTAGTAAGAAGTCTCTGTCTGACACAGCGTCTAGTGAATTAGGGACAACACGCGAGAACCCAAGATCTTGCGCTGTAGCAAAGCGGTCAAGTGGATACGTTGTTCCTGCCAAAGCGGCACTGCCTAGTGGGTTTGCATCTGCTGCAGCAAGTGCTTCTTCTAGGCGGTGAAAGTCTCTGCTAAATTGCCACACGTACGCAAGCATATGATGCGAAAACAACACAGGGTGAGCGTGTTGAAGGTGCGTGTACCCTGGCAAAATAACGTCAAAGTGAGCTTGTGCTTGTTCCAGTAACGCGCGCCTGAGCTCAATGTTTGCAGCCATTAGGTCGCGGGCGCGCTTTTTAGCAAAAAGACGCGTATCTGTGCACACTTGGTCGTTTCTGCTACGTCCCGTATGAAGACGAGCACCCGCGCTACCTATATTTTTGATGAGTTCGCTTTCAATTGACATGTGAATGTCTTCGTTATTGATATCAAAGACGAATTCGCCAGATTCTATGCGCGCCTTTATATTATCAAGCCCATCTTTAATTGCCGCGTAATCATCTTGCGAAATAACACCTTGCGCAGCAAGCATCTTGGCATGTGCCTTAGAGCCTTCAATATCTTGAGCATAAAGTGCCTTGTCAACTGGCAAAGACGCTCCAAAACGTTGAGTGAATTCGCTTACATTTTCTTCAAAACGTCCTGACCATAATGCCATTTTGACAATCCCCTGTTCTATATAATAGGCTTAACAGCTTAAAAGATAATCTTGAATTGAAAGTGCCGCCTCTGGAGTTTGCGCCGCCAGAAAAATAGTGTCATCGCCAGCAATTGTTCCCAATACGCCATCTATTGGTGCTTTGTCTAGCGCATCTGCCATTGAGTCTGCACCAGCAGCGCGCGTTTTTATCACAACCAGGTTTCCGGCTGCTTGAACGCTTAGTACAACGTCTGCCGCAACACGGCGCAAGCGCGCAATCTCAGAAGAAACGTAAAACCCGCTTGCATCCTTAGACAAACACATGTCCATAATATCGCGCGATACAGTTGCTTGCGTGCATTCAATGCCGTTTGCATTTAGCCGCGCCGCAAGCTCTGTTTGATTTGCAATGCGTTCCTTTGTGATGAGTTCAGCTATAAGTTCTTGACGTTGTTGGCGCTTTCCCACAGCCGTGTCTCTTTCTTCTTAAAACGTCTTCTATCCGCGAATTTCAGCACCTGTTGCGCCGCAAACCTTTTTCACTAAACGCTCGTGAGTTTTGTCTACTTCCTCGCTTGTAAGTGTGCGGTTCGGGTCGCGATACATTAGTGCATACGCCATAGATTTCTTTCCCTTACCAAGACGTTCTTCATCACGGTAAACGTCAAAAAGCGTAGCACTTTCAAGCATCTTGCCGCCAGCACTTCTCATACATTGAAGTAAGCGTTCACTTGTTACTTCTTCGTCTACCACAAAAGCAACGTCCATTGAAACTGCCGGGAAATTAGGAATATCCACAAAGTCACGCGAAGGAGTTGCGCATCTAAACAATGCAGCTATATCCAACTCAAAAGCAACAACTGGCGCTTCTGCTTCAAAAGCAGCAACAGCCAACGGATGAATTTCACCAAGCCAGCCAAGAGTTGAGCCACCAGATGTGATTTCTGCCGCGCGACCTGGTTGCAAATGAGGAGCATCTTGTGCAGAAAGCGGCTTGAAGCGCAGCTTTGGAATTGCAAGCTCACGGCAAATGTTTTCTATAACACCTTTGCCATCAAAGAAGTCAAACGCTTGAGGTTCAACATTCCACTGTTTGTCAGAAAATGCGCCGGCCATAACAGCTGCAAGCTTTTTGCGCTCTTTTGGTTTTTTGTGGCCATCTGCTGCGCTAAACACAACGCCTGTTTCGTAAAGTTGAACGTTTTTAACACCGCGGTTTTGGTTATACGCAACACTGCGAAGAAGACCAGGAATAATGCTTTGACGCATAACGGACTGGTCTGCGCTCATTGGATTTAATAGTTCAACGGCGCTGCCAAGACCCATAGCTTTCGCGTCCATACGAAGCTTTTCTAAGTCTTTAGGATCTGCAAACGAATACGTCATTGTTTCATTTAACCCGCAAGCGCGAAGCGTGTTATTAAGTGTTGTGCTTAGCTTTTGTTCCTTCGTGCGTGTGCTGTATCTGCCGCGCCCGCCAGGCAAAGTTGAAGGAACAAGATCCATTCCATGCAAACGAAGCACTTCTTCGTAAAGGTCAATTTCGCGTTCAAGGTCTGGGCGAAATGTTGGAGCAACTACCTTAAATACGCCATCTGCCTTGCTTTCAACTTCGCAACCTAAACGGCTAAGAATGTCTTTGATTTCTTCGCCCTCTAGCTCTAAGCCCATCATATTGTTGAAGCGCCCAATGCGGAAATCTAACTCTTTAGGCTCTGTTTTTGTGTTCCAAACATCTACAAGACCTGGGCGAACTGTACCTCCAGAAACTTCTGCCATCAAAGCTGCCGCAAAAGCAGCACGCTCTTCAATTCCGTTGTCGTCTACTCCGCGTTCATAACGCAAAGACGATTCACTAATTAAACCAAGGTTGCGGCTCGTACGACTTGTGCGACCGTGTTCAAAAGTTGCAGCTTCAAGCAAAATTGTTGTTGTTTCTTCTGTAACCTCTGTGTCTAAACCACCCATAACGCCAGCTAGTGCGGTTGCACGCTCTGGAGAAGAAATCACTGTCATGTCTTCAATGAGTTCGCGCTCTTCGCCGTCAAGTGTTGTTAGTTTTTCACCTGGCTTTGCCGCACGTACAATAATGTGAGCTTTGCCGTCTTCGCTTGCAAATTTGTCAAAGTCAAACGCATGAAGTGGTTGACCAAACAAGAACAAGATGTAGTTTGTGACGTCTACTATGTTATTGATAGAACGTGCTCCAGCCGCCGTTACGCGCTCTGCCAACCAGTCTGGCGAAGGCCCAATTTTCACGTTTTCAATAATGCGCGCGCTATATCTTGGGCAGCGCTTTGCGTCTTCTATTTCAACCGTTACTGATTCACTTGCAGGTGCACCACTTTCACTAAGTGTGAATTCTGGACAAGTGACCTCTTTTTTGTACATTGCGCCAACTTCGCGCGCCATACCAAGCATGGACAAGCAATCTGGGCGGTTTGGAGTAATTTCTAGGTCAAGGATTGTGTCAGAAAGTTTCAAATATTGAGCGATAGGCATACCAACAGGCGCGTCATCTGGCAAAATCCAAATTCCCTCATGCTCTGTACCCTGGTCAAGTTCACGCTTGCTGCAGCACATACCATTTGATACCACGCCACGCAGTTTGCCTTTTTTGATTTTGACATCACCTGGTAAAACAGCACCAACTTTTGCAACTGGGAGTTTGATGTCTTTGGCGATGTTTGGAGCGCCACAAACAATTTGAAGCGGTTCATCTTCTGCAACATCAACAGTTACAACATGCATGTGGTCACTATCTGGATGTTCAACGCAAGTGAGAACATGACCCACAACAACATTGTCTAGGCTATTTCCAGCTGTTTCTACGCCTTCAACGCCAGTGCCAGTTAGGTCAAGGCGGTCGCAAAACGCTTTAATATCTGTTGGAACTTCAACGTATTCAGATAACCACTTTAGAGAAACTCTCATATTCACACACCTTTTTATTAGTAGTAAAAACAGCCGCGCTAGCAGCTGTTAAAAGCCAAATTTCGCAACTAGATATTTTAACGCTACAAGCCGCTTTTATGGCTTAGAAGCTAAAGTAATTGCGTGGATTTGTAGGTGTACCGTTGATAACTAACTGGAAGTGGAGATGCGGGCCGGTTGAAAGACCAGTTGTACCAACATATCCAATCAAGTCTCCCGCTTGAACGTAGGTTCCTACAGTTGCAGCAGTTTGACTTTGATGCATATAAATTGTTTGCACTCCATTGCCATGGCTGATGATAACGGAATTTCCACCCGTGCCATACCAACCAACATATGTAACCGTACCAGGACCTGCGGCATATATTGGAGTACCGGAACTTGCTGCTAAGTCAATACCGTTATGACTTCCCGTGATTGGAGAATATCCAAATTCGCAAGAAACATAACTATAGCTTGTTGGTATTACCCAGCCATCAAATGCGCTTGAATCAAACGCTGTACCTCCATTACCAGAGCCTGAGCCACTATATGAGCTGCCACCGCTTGCGGCTGCCTCTGCAGCTTTACGTGCTGCTTCTTCTGCTGCAGCTTCTTCCTCTTCTTTTGCAATCAAAATAGCAATTTCTTCGTTAACGGCTTCAAGTTCTTCTTGCAACTGCGCAGTTGTTTCTTCAATTTCTACACGAGCATTTGTTGCACGCTCTAGTTCTTCGGAAGCAATTTGGCTTTGCTCTTCATATTCTTCCGCTGCAGTCTGCGCAACTTCGCGCGCCCGTTTGTTTTCATCAATTAGGTCGGAATCGTAGCTGTTGATAAATTCGTATGCATCCCATGCCGTTAGAAAATCTTGAAAAGATGAAACACCAAAAAATACATCTAGAAACGAAATTGACCCTTGCGTATACATGGTTGTTGCGCGTTCGCCAAGACGTTCTTGAGTTGAGGCGATTTTCTTTTCCGCTTCTTCCTTTTGCTTTAGTGCCGCATCTCTTGCAGCAACTGCATCGTCGTATTTTTGACTAGCTTCTTCTTCTGTTGCATAGGCTTCATTGAGCTGTGTTGTAAGCTCATCTATGCGCGCAGCAATTTCGTCTGCTTCGGCTTGTTTTTCTTCGGATGTGACTGCGTACGCCGTATTTGCCGACACGCATAAGCACAGCGTGAGTAGCACAATTGAAATGCACACTAAAAGCTTACTTGAAGTGCGTGGTAAAGTTAAAGTCATATTTGCACCTTCAAAATAGTTGTTTTGCAAGAACAATAATACATTGCTTTGCGCAGACTTCGCAAAGTTTCCCGCAAACCTACATAACGGCAGTTCAATTGTGCAGCTAAATGGCGAAGTTGGTGCAAAGCAATTGTCTGTTTTGGTCAATGGCGACAAAGGACATCTAGCCTTTAGGCTGGGGTGGCGGGCTCAGTCGCGAAGCCTTTCCTGGGCTTCGTGTTT
>CAZRFO010000033.1:0-2310 GCA_964599515.1 uncultured Eggerthellaceae bacterium
GGTTGTCAATTGCGAAGGCGTGCTCACCAATGCAACAACGCGCGATGACAAAGAATACGCCTACAAAGGAAAGCCTGAATATGCAGAAATCTTCGCCAGAAGTAGCATTGAGTGCACTGGTATTTGGAACAACCACATATACGACTACGGCTGGGGGAGCCGCGGGGATACAATAGATGCGCTAGAGAGCGCTGGGCTGGTTGTTTTTGGTGACGAAATAATTGGATATACCGAGGTCAAAGGCGTAAAAATCGCGCTTATTGCTGGCAATATGCTTACTACTGGATTAAGCGAAGAAAACAACGTGATTCCGCGCATTTATGAAGCGCAGTCGCAAGGCGCGCAGATTATCATCGTGCAAATGCACTGGGGAGAAATGAGCGAATACAATCCAACGGATGCTCAAATTCAGCTTGCGCGTGACTGCATTGATGCTGGGGCAACCATTGTTGAAGGGTCTCATCAACATGTGCTGCAGGGTTACGAAGAATACAACGGGCACTACATAGTGTATGGTTTGGGTAATTTTTGCTACGGCGGAAGTCGCGGGCTTTTTGACCCAGATTGCTACATCTTTCAGCAAACGTTTACCCTGATAGATGGTGAAATCCAGCCAGCAGACAGCAGTTCTATAAATGTGATACCGTGCCTTATTTCTTCTGACAGGTCTGTCAACAATTACCAGCCTGTTGTGGTGGATGGGGATGAAGCGGCGCGCGTAGAAGGAAAGATTGAAGACAGCAATGCCTACATTGCTGCTTGGTAGGTTTCGCGAAAGTTATGTTAAAGACGCTTTAGCGAAGGTTTTGCGAAAGCTATGCGAAAAACTCAGGTTTTGCAAAAGACGCAGGATTGGAATACAGGATAAATGAGTGAACAGGTAGAAGAACTAAACGACAACACGCCAGAAACAGCCGCGCAGGCTGCCGCGCCGGCTGAAAGCGCGCCATCCACAGCGCCAGCCACGGCGCAGCTAGATAGCAAAAAATCCATTGATATGTCGGCGCATTTCAGCAAAAGGCAACTGATAAAATATTCGCTGCCTTCAATTGCAACGATGGTATTTACTTCCATCTATGGCATAGTCGACGGCTTTTTCGTTTCCAATTTCGCAGGTGAAACAGCCTTTGCGGCAGTGAATTTCATCATGCCATTTATCATGATTCTAAGTTCTGCTGGTTTCATGGTTGGTACTGGCGGAAGCGCTATCATCGCCACAACACATGGCGAAGGTGACCTTCCTCGTGCAAACAAATACTTTGGCATGCTCATTGTTTTTACGTTTGTAATTGGCTTAATTTTTGCAGTTGTTGGTTTTGTTTTTTCAAGGCCTTTGGCACAAGCACTTGGCGCAACAGGAGACATGCTTTCTATAAGCGAACTTTACGCGCGCATAAGCATGATTTCGCTTCCGTTTTACATGCTGCAATACCTGTTCCAGGCGTTTTTCAACACTGCGGGCAAGCCAAAAATTGGCTTTCGCGTAACTGTAATTGCAGGGTGTCTTAACATCGTGCTTGACGCGTTGTTGGTTGGCGTTTTAGGCTACGGGGTTGCGGGTGCAGCGGCTGCAACTGTGTGTTCGGAAATTGTTGGCGGCGTTGTGCCCGTGATTTACTTTGCGCGCAAAAATCCAACACCGTATAGGCTTCGTCTTCACTGGCCAAACGCTACAATCATTGCAAAGACCTGCATAAATGGCTCATCTGAAATGGTTACAAATATTGCCATGAGCATAGTTGCCATGGTTTACAACGTGCAGCTTCTTCGCTTTATTGGTGAAAACGGCGTGGCAGCATATGGCGTGCTCATGTATGTTGGTATGATTTTTGGGGCCGTTTTCATGGGCTACGTTGTTGCGGTTGCGCCTTTGATGAGCTTTCAAAACGGTGCGCAAAACAACACAGAAAAGCGCAGCTTACTAAAGAAAAGCCTGCTTATTATTGCTGGGTTTTCCGTGCTCATGCTTGTAGCTGGCGAGGCATTGGCAAACCCGTTTTCGTATTTATTTACTTCCTACAACCCAGAACTTTGCGAACTCACAATGAGCGCGTTTCATGTGTATTCGCTTAGCTTTTTGTTTATGGGAATTTCCATCTATGGGTCTTCGTTTTTCACTAGCCTAGAGAACGGGTTGGTGTCTGCGATAATTTCGTTTGTGCGAACTTTCGTTTTTGAACTTGGTGCTGTGCTGATAATTCCAGAAGTTTTTGGAGCAGAATACATTTGGTTTTCGTTCCTTGTGGCAGAACTTGCTGCTGCAATTTTGTCCGCTTCATTGATGGCGGCTCTTTCACGCAAATACGGCTT
>CAZRFO010000033.1:2410-3829 GCA_964599515.1 uncultured Eggerthellaceae bacterium
CAACACTTCGCCGCATTCCTTAAAATTGCCAGCGCATGCTGCGGTATCATATGCCTACAGCATATTAATGCGCTAGGAGAAAAGAGAACTCATGTCAAACGAAACTCCAGTTGTAGGTATTATTTTAGGAAGCGAATCCGACCTTCCCGCCATGCAGCCTTGTATGGACACTTTGGAAGGCTTTGGCGTGCCGTACGAACTCAAAATTGCAAGTGCGCACCGCAAGCCAAATGTGGTTCACGAATGGTCTGAATCTGCGTATGAGCGCGGCATTCGCGTGATTATTGCGGCCGCCGGAAAGGCGGCGCATCTTGGCGGCGTTGTTGCGGCGTTTACTCCGCTTCCGGTTATTGCGGTTCCAATGAAAACATCCGACCTTGGCGGGCTTGACTCGTTGCTTTCAATGGTGCAAATGCCATCGGGCGTGCCGGTTGCAACTGTTGCTATAAACGGCGCAAAAAATGCAGCTATTTTGGCTGTTCAGATGCTTGGTACTGGAGATGCCGAAATGCTCCAAAAGATTATTGACATGAAAGCAGAAATGGCCAAATAGAGCTTACATTCAGCAGCTAACTTTTGGCGAAAGAAGGAAAACGATGAAGAAATTCCTGATGGGAAACGAAGCGTTTGCATACGCCGCACTAGAGGCTGGCGTAAACGTTGTTGCGGGCTATCCCGGAACACCCAGTTCAGAGCTTGTAGAAACTGTAGCAAAGTTGCACGCGCAAGGCGCAGCAAAAGGCGTTCATGTTGAATGGTCAACCAACGAAAAGTGCGCGCTAGAGATGCTTGCGGGCGCTTCATATTGCGGCGCGCGAGCGCTTTTTACGTGCAAGCAAATGGGCTTAAACGTTGCAAGCGACCCTCTGATGTGCGTAAACTACGTGGGCATCAAAGGCGGTCTGGTGCTTTTTGTGGCTGACGACCCAGGTCCAATTTCTTCCCAAACAGAACAAGACACGCGCAGGTTTGCGTCTTTTGCAAAAGTGCCTGTGCTTGACCCTTCAACGCCAGAAGAATGCTTTGCCATGATAAAGCAAGCTTTTGAGCTTTCGGAAACATACAAAACGCCAGTCATCGTGCGTCCAACAACGCGCATTTGCCATGCTTCTACATTTTTTGACGTTAGCGGCGAATTTAATGCGCGCCCGCTTCCGGAAGAAGGCTTTGAGCGAGGTCCTCAGTGGGTTATCTTCCCAGCTAGAGCTTATAAAGGTCATGGCGAAATTAACGAACGCTTGCCTTTGATAGCGCAAGATTTTTCTACCAAGCCAGAATTTTGCGCCTTTAACGCGTCTGCAGTTTATGGCGAAGGTGTCGCTGGCGGCGCTGCAGCTTCAAGCGAAGGCGCTGGTGCAACAGGCGAAGGCGCTGGCGAAGGCGCCTCAGGCGCAACTGGCGCTTCCACAACAAAAGGCA
>CAZRFO010000033.1:3839-9772 GCA_964599515.1 uncultured Eggerthellaceae bacterium
TTCTACCAAGCCAGAATTTTGCGCCTTTAACGCGTCTATAGTTTATGGCGAAGGTGCCGCTGGCGAAGGCGCGGGTGCGGCAGTCGAAGGCGCTGCAGCTGCAGTCGAAGGAGCTGGCGAAGGCGCCTCAGGCGCCACAACCGCAGCCACAACAAAAGGCATAGTTGCAAGTGGCGTTTCTGCGGCATACGCAAAAGAGGCGCTTTCCATGCTTGCAAACCGTGCAAGCGCTCTTGGCACAAAACTCCCAGCAGTAAAGTTTATCCAGATAGGGACGCCGTACCCATTCCCAGAAGCTACAGCGCGCGCGTTTACTGCAGGCTTGCAAGAAATACAAGTTTTTGAAGAACTCGACAACGTACTAGAAGACGAATTCGTACGTTTTGCAGGCAAAGAACATCTGCCTTATAACGTGCACGGACGCCTTGATGGAAGTGCTCCCAACCGTGGAGAAAATTCCGTAGACGTAATAGCTTGCCGCATTGCAGAGTTTTTGGAAGTTCCGGAACTTTCGCCAGCTTCTCCTAAACACTCGTATACCGCAGAAGAACCTCTTCCAACAAGGCCTCCAGTTTTGTGCGCTGGGTGTCCTCACCGTGGAAGTTTCTACGCAATCAAGCGCGCATTGGGAAAAACGCCTGCCGTTCTTTGCGGAGACATTGGCTGCTACACCTTGGGTAACGCAAAGCCGCTCGACGCAGTAGACACGTGCCTTTGCATGGGCGCCGGCATCACTATGGCGCAAGGTTTTTCCGTTGCGCAACCGGATAGAAAAGCGCTTGCTTTTGTGGGTGATTCCACATTCTTTGCAAGCGGAATGACCGGCCTTGCAAATGCCGCCTATAACGGTCACGACATTACTGTGGTTGTGTTAGACAACGCCACGACTGCAATGACTGGAAACCAGCCACACCCTGGTACTGGTGTTACACTCATGGGTCCAAAAAATGAGCCGCTTTCCATCTTTGAAGTGCTTGATTCCCTTGGGTTTAAGTGCGTGACCAGCGCAAACCCGCTTAACCTAGAAGAAAGTATGGCAGCAGCTAAAACAGCTATAGACTACGCCGGGCCTTCTGCGATTGTTTTCCAACAGCCTTGCGTGCAGCTAACAAAGCCAAAAGCGCCAGTGCATGTAAACACTCAAGTTTGCACTGGCTGCAAGCGATGCATCACAGAAATTGGCTGCCCAGGTATTGGCTTTGACTTGCAAATTTCTGGTCCTGCGAGCAAAGACCGAGGTCAAGCCTATATAGACACAAGTCTTTGCAATGGCTGCGGGCTTTGCACGCAGCTTTGCCCAACGGGCGCACTTGCGCTACCAGCTGAAGGCAACGCTGAAAAAGAAGGCGAAAGCGGCAACGACGCGAACGCCCAACGCACGACATCAGGCGCGAAAGGGGGCAGCAATGATTAACATTTTGCTTGCAGGCGTAGGCGGACAAGGCACCGTTTTGGCTGCTAAAGTGCTTGCGCAAGCCGCGCAAGATAAAGGCTGGCAGGTTCGCACTGCAGAAACCATTGGTATGGCGCAGCGCGGCGGCAATGTTACTTCACATGTTCGCATGGGAAACGCTGGCGAAGAATTTGCAACTTCGCTCATTGCCAAAGGCACTGCAAACATGATTATTGCTTTTGAGCCAGCAGAAGCGGCCGCAGCTCTTCCTTACCTAGCTGAAGATGGCGTGCTTGTTACAGCATCAACTGGAGTTCAACCTGTAACAGCGGCACTTTCAAAGCAGCCTTACATGGCAAACGCCGTAATAGAAAATTTGCGCCACGCACTTCCACAGCAGCAATTTGTGGCAATAGATGATGCATCTTTGCTTGAGCAAATTGGCAGCAAGAAGGTTTTGAACATCGTGCTTTTGGCGTACGCTATCAAAACCGGAAAACTCCCGCTTACAATGGAAGACTTGCGCGCCGCAGTAAAAGCGTGCGTAAAGCCGCAGTTCGTAGACCTTAACTTTTCTGCTATCGAAGCCGTTGAACACGAAAAATAAACGTAAACAGGCACGGTATATTCGCGTATGATATTTGGAAGATTTGTCTGGTCAATGGTGGCAAGGTATATTCACTCATAGTCCTGTGCTTGAATTTTCGTGGTGCATTCGCTTATACCACGAAAATTCTGCGTGCGGGATTCGCTCATACACCATGCCACCATTGCCTATGGATATCTCACTGAGTCAATGTCGGCATGGTGTGTTCAACTTCGCATTCCACACCATACACATGTGCGCGTTTCGCACGTTTCGCCTATTTGTACTAGAATACGCGCTATGAAAAAGCAGGAAGTAAACACAGGATTTAACAAAAGGCTCACGCATTTGCAGGGCGTAGGGACAATTTTGCTTGCTCTAGCAGCATTTTTGTGCGCGCTTTGGTGTGTGATGGTAGTTGTGCGTTTTGTTGCCGGTTTGCTTGTTGGACCAGCTTAAAGGCGTAAAGAATACGTGAGACAAGGCATACATGTGGCAACGTTTTACATCTGATGACCTTCGCGTAATCGCCCATTACCTGGGCGTCTTGATATTGTTTTCTTCTGCGATGTATGTAATTCCTTTGATTACCGCTATTGTATTAGGCGAATGGGAACCAGCATCTAGGTACTTCACAACTATAGGCATCAGCCTTTTTATTGGGACAATCCTGCGCCTTTTTTGCTTGCAACCGCGTCGCTTAAACAGACAGCAAGCGCTAGCTGTAACAGGCTTTATCTGGATCATCCTTGCTTTTATTGCAGCAATTCCTTTGTATGGCTCTGGCCACTACTTTAGCTTTTTGGATGCGCTTTTTGACGGCGTTTCTGGTTTAACAACAACAGGCGCTACCGTTATTAACGACCTTGAACATCTTTCCTACGCGGACAACATGTTCCGGTTCATGATGCATTTACTTGGCGGTTTGGGTTTGATTGTTGTGGCACTCTCATTTGGGCTTTTTGGCAAGGGAAGCGCAAGTTTGTATGCCGCAGAAGCCAGAAGCGAACATGTTGTGCCAAATGTTATTCAGACAGCGCGCTTAATTTCAAAGATTGCAGCATTGTTCATCTTGGTAGCAACAGTGTTTCTTACATTCGCATGCCTTATTGGCGGAATGGAGCCGCTAAGGGCATTCTTCCATGCGTTGTGGATTTCTATTTCTGGCTTTGTGACCGGCGGTTTTGCGCCAACTAGCCAAAGTATCATGTATTACCATTCGTTTGTTATAGAAGTGTTCTTGATGTTGCTCATGCTTTGCGGCGCCATAAACTTTACGCTTCATCTTGAAGTTTGGGGCGGCAAGCTTAGGTCGTTTTTTGAAGACCTAGAAATCAAGACAATGTTTTTATGGGTAACTGCGGTCGTGGTGGTGTTTACTGCGTCTTTGGCTACCAGCACTTCTTTTTCAGAACTCCCTTCAATTTTGCGACGCGGTCTATTTACCATTGTTGCTGCCGTCACAACAACTGGGTTCCAAAATGTAACTACCAATGAAATCACAGCAGTATTTTCAACTGGCGCTTTGCTTGTTATTGCAATTGCGATGGCAATAGGTGGCGGCGCGGGAAGTACTGCTGGTGGTATTAAACTTTTGCGCCTTGGAATTATCTTCAAGTCAATTGCAGGCACAATCAAAGAGACTCTTTCTCCAGATACAGCTCATGTTTCTGTGAGTTACAAACACATGGGCAGAACAATTCTTACTCCAGATGTTTCCAAAGAAGCAATGACAATATTTTTGCTATACGCAATAACCATTGGAATTGGCGTTATGGCTGGTATTACCGCAGGTTATGACGCACTCCACGCAATTTTTGACTCTGTTGCTATGGCAAGTAACGGCGGCATTGTTACAGGAATCGTGTCTCCGGGAATGCCTCACACGCTTGAAATTGTATACATCATTGAAATGCTTGCTGGTCGTCTAGAATTCATCACGTTTATTTCGCTTGTCGTAAAAATCGTGGCGTCCATCATTCCAAACAGGGTAAGGAAGCGCGCGTGAAAGACATGCTGGAAAAAACGTTTACAAGCAAGATTACCGCCTGCATTGCAGCGTTTATGCTGCTTGCTTTTGCCGTGCTTGCGCCTGCAAACGCTTTTGCTGAACAAGGCGAAGACGACACAACGCCAGAAAACGAAGTGAACGAAACGCAAGTCCCAGACAGTTCTTTTTTGTATGACACATCAATTGATGACCTTGCTTCTGCAAACTCTTACTACGACGGGCAAACAGTCCAGGTTATTGGCGAAGTCGTAGGCGACCGCATTGTAGAAAAGCTGGACTCTAGTTATTGTTGGATTACGCTTGCGTCGCAAAAAACAACTTCTTCTAAAACCACATCGGTTGTTTCTGTTTACATGAGCATGACAAGCTCGCATCTTATAGACACGTACGGCGCATACAACGCGCAAGGTACAAAGCTGCAGGTAAGGGGCACATTTAATCTTGCGTGTAGTGAACATCAAGGCGTTTCTGACATCCATGCAGAAGCTGTTTCTTTGGTGCAAAAAGGCGCGGTGCAGCACGATGGATTTTCAATAAACGCGCTTATTCCAGGTGTTGTGCTAGTTCTTGTGAGCTTTGTCATCATGGGAATTTCCAGGGTTATTCGCGAAAGAGGGCGCTAGTTGGATTCTTCGGCCGAAAATGGCAATCAACCCTTACTGCATGGCCGTGTTGTAAAGCTTGACCGTGGGTATCCGCTAATCAAACTAGACAATGGCAGCCTTGTGCGCTGCAAACACGCAACCGGCCTTGTAAAAACAAAAGACATGCGCGCTGTAATTGGTGACTACGTCATGGTTTCTGCCCCAAGCGGCCACGAGCATGTAATCTTGGCAGAAATTTGCCCTCGTAAGAACACTTTCATTCGCAAAGACCCAGCTGAAACAAGTACGTCGCAAGTTCTTGCTGCAAATTTTGAAGTGATAATTGTGGCGCAACCATTGCTTGAATTAAACACTCGCCGCCTAGAGCGCGAACTTGTGCTTGCATTTGAAACTGGAGCGCGAGTTGTGGTTGCCCTTACTAAGGCAGATGCCGCGTTAAGCGAGCACGATGCATGCCGCGTCTCTAGTGAAGTGCAGGAACGAGCAGGAAAACAAGTCACGGTTTTGGTGCTTTCGCAAAAAGACAACTCTTCTGCGAATGCGCTCCTAGCCCAAATAGCTCCAGGTGAAACAGCCGTTTTAATAGGAAGAAGCGGCGTTGGAAAATCTAGTCTTGTAAACCTTTTATGCAAAGCAGATGTTGCTCAAACGGGCAGCGTTCGCGCATTTGATGGTAAGGGAAGACACACTACCGTAAGCCGCGAAATCATAGAGCTTCCAAATGGAGGCTTTATTGTGGATATGCCGGGAGTTCGTGGCCTTGGAATGTGGGAGTCTGAAGAAGGCATTGGTGCCGCGTTTGAAGACGTTGAGCTTTTGGCTGCACAGTGCAAGTTTGGCGATTGCAAACACGAAAACGAGCCAGGTTGCGCTGTTCTAGAAGCTGTTGCACGTGGGGAAATTTCGCAAACCAGACTTGATTCGTATAAAAACCTGATGAACGAAACGCGCGTTGTGCGCGAAAGGAAAGAAAAAGCGCGCTGGGCAGCCAAAGAAGGCAGACCATCAAGCGGAGGCAGAGCATCTGCTGGCGGCAGGCCATCCAATGGCGGCAAGTTAGCAAATGGGCACAAATCGTCCAAGAAGCACAAAAGTTAAAAAGCTATGTTATAAAAAGATTGAGTAAAGGTAGGTAAAAAATGGATGCACCAATTAATTACAAAGAGTGGTATGCAATTGACAAGGACGTGCCTGCTTATTACGAAGAACTCTTGAATGCAATGCCGCGCGACCCGCAGGCAACTGCTCGCACGCGCGATGCAGAAGGCACCATGCCGCAACAAGCGCGCGACAAGCTGTTCAATATTTCCGCAGAAATCAAAAACTACTTCCATGAAT